>DATKWJ010000011.1:0-2876 GCA_035529635.1 Patescibacteria group bacterium | reverse complement strand
AATTATCAATAAATTCCTTTGGCCTTTTTTTTGTTTGACGAAAACTATTGCCATGTTGTTTTTACCTTAATAGGAATGCACTTTGATTTTCAAATCAAAAGCGAAAGATTCGTTGTCTCCCCCGGAAGAAAAACTGATGTTTTCTATTTCAATCAACCGGGCCGATTTTTCCAACAGGGAAAGAAAATTCTTGAAAGACGAGTAAACGCCGGCCACTTCGATACTGAAAGCGGTTTCTTGAAGATCGGAAAAATCTCGGGAAGAAGAAACGGAAAAAGGACTTATTCTTTCCAGAACTAAACCTGATTCAGATGAAGCTTTTTGGAGATAACTAAATAAAGAAGGTAAAGAAGGATTATCCGGCAAAGCAAAGCCGATTTTGGAAAATGCCGGCTGATATTCCTTCAAACTGTTTCTGATTCCGGTCAGTTTCACCAAATATTCTTCTTTGTTCTGGAAATCAGCTTTTCTTTCTTCAAGATTTTTCCGGCTTATTTGTAAATCCTGAAATTTGGGCCACAAAAGTGTAGCGGCCATAACCGCGACGATAAGAAAAAAAATGACGGTAAGATTTAATCTGGACATGATTGGTTAATTTAAAAATTGCTAAATATTAAGGGTAAGTGACAACTCAAAATTGATTCTTCCTTCCGACGTTATGGAAAAACTTTCCAGCGTGACCTTGGCCAGGGCTGTTTCTTCCTCCAAGATGAAAATCTGCTGTCCCAAAGTTTCAAAATTATCCGTTTCCCCGGAAACCTTGAGCGTTTTTTCGCGTGAAGACAAACTGAACTGGGAAAACCAAACCTTGGGATGGCAATTTTTTTCAACAATTTCGAAAACTTCCGAAGGCGTCAGATGCCGGACTATCAAGGAAGAAAAATCTTCGATTTTTTTCTTGGCGGTTAAAATTTCCTTTTCCAGGGAAGATTCTTCGGTCTGGACCAAAGCCGAGGCCAGGGCTGCCGCTTCTTCTTCGGTCTTTTTCAAAAAACCGCTTAAAATAAAATAAGAAATCACCGAAAAAAACAAAAGAAAAATAGCAAGATAGAATAATAAATTCAATGTTTTCGACGGCTTAGCCGGCTCTTTTGGTATGATTTCCACCATATACTTTAATTAAAACATATTATGGATTAAGCTTCCAGACCTCTCAAGGCGACTCCCACGGCTATGGCAAAACCCGGGCCCATTTTAGTCAAAGTTTTTTCCAAAATGGACGGATAAAGAATATCTAAAAAAGGATTGGCTATTTCTGCACTTATCTTCAGGTTTTCCGTGAAATATTCTTTCAAACCGGGCAGCAAAGCCCAGCCGCCCGCTAAGATCATTTTCCGGATTTCCGGGCCGCCTTTTTGATAAGAATTATTGAGAATTATTTCGGTTTCTTTCAAAATTATATCGACCAAGGGGAGCAGAATCTCTTTGACTTCTTTCTTGCCCTTGAGGCCGTGCTCTTTTTCCAGTTTTTCGGCTTCGAAATAATCGATATTCAATCCTTTGGAAATGACTTTGGTGAACTCGTTGCCGGAAATGTTGAAACTGTGGGACATTTTCAAAAGCTTTTCGTTGATAATGCTGCAGGTCGTGCTTTGCGAACCGATATCCAGTATGGCGACCGGCTCTTGGCCGTTCTCCCGGATCAAAGATCTCATCAAACTGAAAACTTCCGCTTCCAAAGCAATCAATTCCAATTGGGAAAGACGGGCGATTTCCTGATATTGGCCGACGACTTCGTTCGGCACGGCCGCCAAGAGAATTTTGAAACTTATTTTTTTATCGTCCAAAAGCCTGCTCTCAATCACCTGCCAGTCAAGAGTCACTTCCGCCAAAGGAAGAGGAATATGCTGTCTGGCTTCGTATTTGACCGCTTGAGGCAATTCCTCCTTAGTCATCGGCGGCAGTTCAAAGCTGGTAAAAAAAGTTGAAAAGTCGGGAATGGAAAAAACAGCTTGTTTGGTTTTGATTTCCGCTTCCTGTATTATGGCTTTTATGGCCGTGGCGATTTCCTGATTGGAAAGTAAAAGGGTGCTTTTCTCAAACGTCCTGAAGGGCTTTTCATGAAGCACGGAGGCTGGCAGAGAACCGTAATTCTCCAGCTTTTTCCGGTGGCCAAGTTTGGAAATTTGCACCATCTTAATGTAAGAAGTGCCGATATCTATGCCCAGAAAACTTTTACCCGAAAATAATTTTTGGAAAGGATTCCACATCGTAATCTTTTCTTATTATAATACAATTATACCATATGGCAAAAAAACGGCTATGGGGATAAAAATCAAACGTCGGCTGTTGGATATCATTTTCCCGAAATTCTGCCTCAACTGCCGGAAAGAAGGAAGTTATCTTTGCTATGACTGCCAAAGCCTTATCGAAATATCCGGTTTTCACCGACAGTATTCTTCTCAAAATCTTGATGATCTGTATTTCGCCGCTGATTATAGAAATCCCCTGATTGAAAAAACAATCCGCTGTTTCAAATACGAACCTTTTGCCAGGGAACTCGCTGAAACTCTTTCTTTCTTAATCATAACCCACTTCCAATTAATGGACAACAAGCCGGATTTTTTCCCTTTATCGGAATCCGGCGAAAAAACCGCTGACTTCATCATAATTCCCGTACCCCTCCATAAAAAAAGATTGAAATGGCGGGGTTTTAACCAAGCGGAAGAATTAAGCAAGGAATTGGCCGCCTTTTTCGGTCTTCCTTTGTTTTTGAATTGTCTGATAAGGACCAAAGAAACCTTTCCGCAAGTCGTTCTTTCTCACCAAGCCAGGCAGGAAAACGTCAAAGGGGCGTTTTCAACCGGCAATAAGGAAATAATTGAAAACAATAATATCCTCTTGGTTGACGATATTTTCACCACCGGCTCCACTAT
>DATKWJ010000010.1:0-19556 GCA_035529635.1 Patescibacteria group bacterium | reverse complement strand
AATTATGGTAAATTTAGATAATGTTTTTTAAGCTAAGGCAAAATTTCGTTTTATTTTTTTTCATTTCAGCCATTTTGATCGCCTTCGGCCTCGGTTTTTGGTTCGGCAAGTCCCAGGTCGTTTGCCAGATTTGTCCGCCGGAAGAGGTGGATTTTTCCCTTTTTTGGGAGGCCTGGAGAACTCTTGGAGAGAAATACGTAGATAAGGAAAAAATTGATATCCAGGAAATGATTTACGGGGCGATTTCCGGCATGTTTGAATCCTTGAATGACCCGTATACCGTGTTTTTCAAACCCGATGACACCAAGCGGTTTATTGAAGACGTCAAAGGAAGTTTCGAGGGCGTGGGCATGGAAATCGGCATTAAAAACGGCCAGCTTCAAGTCATCGCTCCTTTGGAAGGAACGCCGGCTCAAAAAGCCGGACTGCGGGCCGGCGATATAATCGTCAAAGTGGATGGTAAAACAACCATTGACATTACCATAGACGAAGCCATTAACTTAATCCGCGGCCCGAAAGACACGGAAGTTGTCCTGTCTATTTATCGGGAAGAGTGGGAGGAAATGAAAAATATTGAAATAACCAGAGCGGTAATCGATATTCCTTCGTTAAAACTGGAAACCAGGGACGACGCCATAGCTTATTTGAAGCTTTACCATTTTTCCGAAAAAGCGGCTTACGATTTTACCGAAGCGGCCATCAAGATTTTAAACAGCGACGCTCAAAAAATAATTTTAGACCTTAGGGATAATCCGGGCGGCTATTTGGAAGTGGCCCAGGAAATAGCTGGCTGGTTTTTGGAAAAAGGAGAGCTGGTGACTGTTGAGGATTTCGGAGAGGGAAAAGAAAAAAAGGATTATATCGCCGAAGGCAATGCCAAATTGGCTGCTTATCCCGTGGTCGTACTGATAAATGAAGGATCGGCTTCCGGTTCGGAAATATTGGCCGGAGCCCTCAGAGACAATAAAGAAGCGAAACTAATCGGCCAGACTTCTTACGGCAAAGGATCGGTCCAGGAACTGGTTAAACTAAGAGGCGGGTCTTCTTTGAAGATAACCGTGGCCAAATGGCTGACGCCGAAAGGAGAATCCATTACTGACAAGGGATTGGAACCGGATATAGAAGTGGAAATGACGGAAGAAGATTATAAAGCGGAACGCGACCCCCAACTGGATAAAGCTGTTGAAATAATTAAGAATTTGTAATAGAATAAAAGCATGAGAGTTATCCTTTTAAAAGACGTTGAAAAAATAGGCAAGAAATTCGATGTTAAAGAAGTCAAAGACGGCTATGCCAGGAACTTTTTGATTGCCAAAGGCTTAGCTAAACAGGCCAGCTCTGAAGCATTGGAATGGCTGGAACTTCAAAAAGAAATTCAAGAGAAAAAAGCGGAAGAAGAGCTTAAAAAAGTTCAGGAAGTCGCTTCCGGTATGACTGATCTGGAAGTGACCATTACGGTCAAGGTGGGGGAAAACGACCAGCTTTTTGAATCGATCAACGCCCAAAAAATTTCAGAGAAATTGAAAGAAGCTGGTTTTGACATTAAGAAAACCCATATCGAACTGCCGGAGCCGATTAAAGAAATCGGCGAATTTCCGGTAAAAATCAAACTGGAGCATAATTTAGAGGTCGAAATAAGAGTTATAGTAGTTAAATTGGAAAACGACAGGTAAAAAAGGAGTAAGCTTTTTTTGTCTGGCTAGAAATAAAAGAGGATTATGGCGCGATTTATTTTCGTGGCGGGCGGGGTTATGTCCGGCATCGGTAAAGGAGTATCAGTGGCTTCCATCGGAAGAATTCTGCAAAGCAAAGGCTTTAAAGTAACGGCCATTAAAATTGATCCTTACATTAATGTTGACGCCGGCACGATGAATCCGGTTGAGCACGGCGAAGTCTTCGTGACCAAGGACGGTCTGGAGTGCGACCAGGATGTGGGCAATTACGAAAGATTTTTCAACGAGGAGCTGACTACGGAAAACTATATCACCACCGGGCGCGTCTATGAAACGGTCATCCGCAAAGAAAGGAATTTGGAATACGGCGGCAAATGCGTCGAAGTGGTGCCTCATATTCCCGACGAAGTGATTTCAAGAATCCAAAAAGCGGCCAAAAAAACCAAAGCTGATTTCGTTCTGATAGAAATCGGCGGAACTGTCGGAGAATACCAAAACCTTTTATTTTTGGAAGCCGGCAGAATGATGAAACTTCAACATCCGAAAGATGTTCTTTTTATTTTGGTCAGCTATCTGCCGGTTCCCCGGATAATCGGAGAAATGAAAACGAAACCCACCCAGTACGCTGTCAGGACTTTGAATTCCGCCGGCTTGCAGCCGGATATAATTCTGGCCCGTTCCGACAGGCCGCTTGACCAGATAAGGAAAAGGAAAATATCCGTTTTCTGCAATGTTCAGGAGAGAGACGTTATTTCTGCGCCGGACATTGAATCGATCTATGAAATTCCGATTAATTTTGAAAAAGACAATTTGGGAAAGCTGATTTTGGAAAAATTCGGCCTGAAAGGGAAAAAAGAAAACATGAAAGATTGGCGGAAAATGGTTCAAGTCATTAAAACCGCCAAGAAGAAAGTGAAGATCGGCATTGTCGGCAAATATTTCGAAACCGGCGATTTCACACTGGCCGATTCCTATATTTCCGTTATTGAAGCGGTCAAGCATTCCGCCTGGTTTTACAAGAGAAAGCCGGAATTATCTTGGCTCTCGAGCGAAGTTTACAAAAAGAATCCGGCCAAATTGAAAGAATTGAAGAATTACGACGGCATCATCGTGCCGGGCGGTTTCGGCAGCAGGGGAGTGGAGGGGAAAATAAAAGTCATCGAATACTGCCGCAAAAATAAAATACCCTTTTTGGGGCTTTGTCTGGGAATGCAATTGGCAGTGGTTGAATTCGCCAGAAATGCCTGCCAAATGAAAGACGCTCACACGACCGAAATCGTCAAACATTGCAAATATCCGGTCATTGACATTCTTGACGAACAGAAAGCTCTGGTTCAGGAAAAAAAATACGGCGGGACGATGAGATTGGGCGAATATTCCTGCCTGGTTAAAAACGGCAGCCAAGCCCATTCAGCTTATTTGAAGTCGCACTGGGGCAAGCAAAATAAAAAAGGCGATATCCTGGTACAAGAAAGGCATCGCCACAGATACGAGTTGAACAACGAATTCAGAAAAGATTTGGCGGAAAAGGGATTGGTCATGGCCGGCCTTAACCCGGAAAGAGATCTGGTGGAAATCATCGAAATCAAGAATCATCCCTTTTTCGTTGGCAGTCAGTTCCATCCCGAATTCAAATCCAAACCTTTGAATCCTCATCCTCTATTCAGGGAATTCATCCGGGCCGCCAGCCGCCTGAAATAAATAAAATCCAGAAGAAGATCTGACTTTTTCCGGCGATTATTTAACAGGCTCTACTTTGACAATTTTCACCTTTTTAGGGGAATTATTGAAGCCGAGTTTTCTTTTGACAGTAAAGCGGACGGTTCCTTCTTTTAAGGAATAAAGCGTGTCGTCTTTGCCGCGCCTGACATTTTTGCCGGCAACGAACTTAGTGCCTCTTTGCCGGATGATAATACTGCCGGCTTTAGCTGATTGGCCGTCAAAAAGCTTAACTCCCAGATATTTAGGGCGAGAGTCCCTGCCCAATTTTGTTGCGCCTGCAGCTTTTGTTTTTGCCATAATGGTAATATTAAAATTAACAAAAATAAAGGAATTTGTCAAAGCTTATCAAGCCGATATCATTTTGGTCATCGGCGTTATTCTAATTTCCTTGCTTTCTTTCGCCATGGGTTACATAACGGCCAAAGAACAGGGAAAAGAACCGATTCGGTTTGAAATGACCGAGGAAGACCAATTATGAAAACAGCTATCATCGGAGCAGGTATAAACGGACTTTATTTGGCCCGGAAACTGGCCGAAAGGGGAGAGGAGGCAACTGTTTTTGAGAAGAGGGATGAAATCGGCAAAGAGGTTTGCTCTGGTTTGTTTTCGGAAAGAATTCTGGATTTCATTCCGGAAAGCCGGTCCTTGATCGAGAATGAAATAAAATCCGTTTTAATCCATCTGCCGAAGAAAACTTTGAAAATCGACTTTTCCAGAAAGTTTTTGGTTATGAGCCATTACGAACTGGATAAGCTGGCTGCCGGTCTGGCTGAAAAAGCAGGGGTGAAGATTGTTTTGGGTTGTTCGATTGAAGGTCCGGATTCCGTCAGAAATGAGGCGGACAGAATTATCGGCTGCGACGGTCCGCTGTCAGTTGTCAGGAAAAAGTTAAACCTGGCTGAGCCGGATTACCGCTTTGCTATCCAGGGATTTATTCCTAAAGAGGATGATTCGGATTTCGTCGAGACCTGGCCCGTAAAATCAGGCTTTATCTGGAAAATTCCCAGGAAAAAAGAAACCGAGTACGGCATCATTATCAGGCCTTCGGATTTGGCAGAAAGACAAAAGTTCGAGGAATTCCTGGACAGGAATAATCTGAAACTTCAGAGAGTCCAAGGAGCGGTGGTGCCTCAGGGATTTTGTTTGCCGAAAAACCCTACTATCACTCTTTGCGGCGATGCAGCCGGCTTGACCAAACCCTGGTCAGGTGGCGGAGTCATCTGGGGGTTAATGGCCGCGGATCTGCTCTTGAAAAGTTTCCCGGATTTCTTAAAATATCAGAAAGAAGCCAAAAGATTCTTTTTTCCGAAAATCCTTTTTTCCAAAATAGCCGTTAAGACATTTTATTCTTTCGGAATCAACTTTTCTTGGCTGATTCCCAGAAAGATCAGCCTGGAAAGCGATTTTTTAATCCGACATTAAGATATGCCAGAAAAAATAGAAAACGTTCCAAAACACGTGGCCATTATCCCGGACGGCAACCGGCGCTGGGCGCGGAAAAAAGGTTTCCGGCCCTGGGCCGGCCATCAAACCGGCGTGGAAGCGTTTGAAAAAATTCTAGAAAAAAGCCGGGAACTGAAAATTCCCTATATTACTTTTTGGGGCGGCTCTTGGGATAATTTGACCAAGCGGCCGAAAACTGAACTTAAATTTCTTTATCGGATATACGCCGATCAGTTCAAAAGAATAGTTGCAGACGAGAGAATTCATCGAAACAAGGTTAAAGTCAATGTTTTGGGGCGCTGGCCGGAAATTCTGCCTTCAGCGGTCCAGACAGCCATTAAAAAAGCTACGCTGGCCACGAAAAGTTACAAAGATTATTTTCTGACTTTTCTTCTGGCTTACGACGGCACCGATGAAATGCTGGCTGGCTTGCGGAAAATCATTGAAATGGCCGGAGATAAAAAGCTTAAAATCGGCAAAAATCTGATTAAGGAAAATCTCTGGACGAAAGATTTGCCGCCGGTCGACCTGGTTATCAGGACCGGCTGCGAAAACGATCCTCATCTTTCAGCCGGCTTTATGATGTGGGATACGGCTTACGCCCAGCTTTATTTCAGCCAAACTCTTTTTCCGGATTTCAAAGCCAAAGAATTCGAGAAGATCATCAACAATTATTCGAAAAGAAAAAGAAGATTGGGCGCTTAAATTAAAACCCGTCTTAACGACGGGTACAATCCCGTTAAGGCGGGATTTGTTTGCCTTATATTATGACGGATTTATCAGCTATTTATTACTGTTATCCGTATTGAAGGCGTATTTGTCAAGCCGGATCATCTCCGGTTTTTTTATTACTCGGCCGTCCTGGCCGCCGATTCTCTCTTCTTAATATCTATTGTGCGACAACCAATAAGATAATGGTCAAGACCGGGGAGGGCGTTTATGACAGAATTGCGACGATTGTTTCGGCTTCAGCCAGCCATTTCTGTTCCCGGATTTTTTTGGTTTTGTATTTTTGCATTATTTTCTGGATTTTTATCATTTGCAGGAAATCTTTTTTCCGCCATTTTTTAATTTCTTTTCCTTTGTTTTGACGAATGATTTCAACGGCTTGGGCCCACAGGTCAAAGTCGTGTTTTTTCTTGCCGGCCAAAGCGTTTTTCCTGAAAAAAGAAACCACTTTTTGGTCAAGACTGTCGATGTCTTGCACCGAATATCTGATTTTGTTCGAGCCGACGAAATGGAGACGGCCGCAATCAAGGGAATTTTGGATGTTTCTCAACAAGTCCTCGTCCTGGTAATTTCCGGTAATCACGAACTGGGCTTTCCAGGCGTAATAAACAGGGGAATTGCTTCTTTTCCTTTTTACGTCTCTTCTGAACTGCAGGTCAAAGCAGCCTTCCTGACTTACCTGATCAGCGATGGATTTGTCGGAAAGAGTTTTTTTGCCGGTCATATTTTTAAAATTATTTTATTCTTTAAGATTTTTGCCGCTGTGGAACTTTCGGTGCATGTCTCTCAATCTTTTATTCGTTACGTGGGTGTAGATCTGCGTGCTGGTGATGCTGCGGTGGCCGAGAAATTCCTGGATGGTTCTCAGATCAACTCCCTGATTGAGCAGATCGGTGGCGTAAGAATGGCGGATGGAATGGGGAGAGGTGAAAAAGGGAGCGCCGGATGAAATGGCATATTTCTTGACGATCCTTTCAATGGAACGGACGGTCAGCCGGCTTTCGGCGTTTTTTCTGGCCCGGTAATGGATGAACAGGGGTTTTTCCTTGTCTTGCCGGCAAGTCAAATATTTCTTGACCCAGGATAAAGCTCTTTCCGAAAAATAGACCGTGCGCGGCCGGTTGCCTTTGCCGATAATGCTTATTTCCAAATCCTTTTTATTTTTTATATCGCTAAACTGTTCTTTGTTCAAAGCCGCCAATTCGGCTATTCTCAGTCCGGTTGAGAAAAAAGTTTCCAAAATAGTCCTGTCCCTCAGACCCTGTTCGTTTTTAACGTCAGGAGCCAGCAAAAGCTTCTCAATCTGCTCCAGATTGAGGAATTTAACGGTTTTTTCGGCCTTAGCGTCCTTGGGAAGGCTTATCTTGCCGGGTGGGTAAGATTCTATGTCTTTGACGACAAAATAGCTTAAAAAGGCTCTTAGAGCGATAAGATAGTAGTTTTGGGTGACTTTTTTCAAGGAACGGCCCTTTTGGTCCTGGAAGCGGGACAGATAGAGCCGGTATGACCAAATATCCTCGTTAGACAGCTGGTGGGGCAAGAGGGATTCTTTGTTGGTTTTTTTTAACCAGGAGACGAATTTAACGAGGTAGTGGTAATAATTTTTCTGGGTTTTTTCCGCCAAACCTTTTTCAACTTCGCAGTAATCCAGAAAATCAGGAATATGTTTGACGAGGGGCTGGTCGGATTTTTTCATGTTATTAGAGGAGGGCTCTCAGGCACCTCTCTTATAAGTCGTTTTACCGCTATTGTACGACATTTATCCTATATTTATAATAACAGGCCAAAAGAGCCTGTCAAGGATAAAATCACCCTTCCCTGCCTTAAATCCAAGCCTTATAAAAAAACGAGGGACCCTGAGGTTGTTTGGATGGGTCCCTTTTATGTTGTTTGAGCCATTCAGCATGGCGAGGAGTTGTCAAAGTACAAAAAGATTGTTAAAGAACTGGAGAGTCGAAGAGAAAGGGGTTGGAACACGGTTTTTATATGGAAAACTTTGCAAAAACAATGTACTACCTGTACGACTGAAGCTACGATCATTTGAGTTACCTGTACTCGAGTTACCAGTTACTCATCGGATGTTGCAAAAGCTCCAATCCCCTTTCTCTGTCTTCATTATAATCTTTTTCAACAAATTCTGTCAAGATAAAAAACCGGCTCTCAGGCCGGCTGTTACTGTGCCAATAGTTGTCGCACAATGGATAGGTTGTTTAATTTTATTTTATCAGCTCTTTGAATTTCTGCCATAAAGACGGCACCTCGGTTTTCAATTCTTCTTTCATTTCTTCTTTCTCTTGTTCAAGTTCCTCTCTGAAACTTTCTTTAAAGAACTCTTTTCTTTTCTGATACTCCCCTGCCAGCCAGTTGCCGATTTTATTCCAGATTTTCGTTTTGAACCAATGCCATAATTTCTGCCAGAAAGGCAAAACATTTTCCGTCCAGATTTTCCAAATGGTTCCCGGCAGTTCTTTTATGCCCAATTGCCAGGCCTGCTCCCCTATTTCTTTGGCTTCTTCCATTTTTTCAGGAATGCTTGCCTGGGGTTGTTCCTGGCCCAAAGAAAAATTGGGAATCATTATACCGAGAAGAATTAAAATCGCCAATGTTTTTTTCATGATTTTTCAAGAAATTTTAGACAGAGCTTCTTTTATCCTTTTCAAAGTTTTCTCTTTCCCCAGGATACCGGCGATTTCAAACGGGCCGGCCGAGCTTTTTTTGCCGCTCAGAGCAACTCTCAGGGGCCAGAGAAAGCATCCTCTGTCTTTGGCTTTTTCGCAAGCCGAGAGCAAAACGTTTTCCAAATTCTTTTCGTTCCACTCTTCCGGCTTTATTTTTGATAAAACTTTTTCCAGTTTTTTGAGGGAATCTTTTATTTCTTTATCCGACATTTCTTTCCATTTCAAAAGGTCCTTATCATAGGCGAGCTTGTCTTTAAAGAAAAAATCACTCAATTCCGTTATTTCCGAAAGTTTTTTCATTCTTTTCTGGCAGACGGAAATGACTTTTGCCGTCATCTCCGGAACTGCTTCTTCTTTCTCCGGCAAGCCGGCTTCAGCCAGGTAAGGCAGGCATAACTCGGTCAACTTTTCGAGCGATCTTTGCCGGATGTAAAATCCGTTGAGAAAATCCAATTTTTTAATATTGAAAATGGCGCCCGCTTTCTGAACCTTTTCCAAGGAGAATTCCTTGATCAAAGAATTGATCGAATATATTTCCCTGCTTTCATCGCCGGGGCTCCAGCCCAGAAAAGCGATGAAGTTGATGATGGCTTCGGGCAGATAACCCTGTTTTTTGAATTCCATAACGGAAACCGCTCCGTGCCGCTTGCTTAATTTGTTTCTGTCCGGTCCGAGAATCAGAGGCAGATGGGCGTAAAAGGGCCGGGCAAAGCCCAGGGCTTCTTGTATTAGAATCTGTTTCGGCGTGTTGGAAATATGGTCTTCTCCCCTAATGACGTGGGAAATTTTCATTTCGTGATCGTCGACAGCCGCCGCAAAATTGTAAAGAGGGTTTTCCAGATTTTTGGCAATGACCATATCCCCTATCAGCCTTGCGTCAAACTCCAATTTTCCCCTGATCAAGTCGTCAAAAACCACTTTTTCCTCCTGGATCCTGAATCTTATGACAGTCGGCTTTCCTTCGGCCAAATATTTTTTTACGGTTTTTTTGTCCAAACTGGCGCATTTTCCGGAATAGCGCGGAGCCAGGCCTTGGGACATCTGATACTGCCTTTGGGCTTCCAGATCCTGTTCCGAGCAAAAACAGTAATAAGCCTTGTCTTCTGCCAGAAGTTTTTTCAGGTATTCGGCGTAAAGGGGCAATCTTTCCCTTTGTCTGTAGGGCCCGTAATTGCCCGTATATTCTTGGTCGCTAGCCAAAGCCGGGCCTTCATCCCATTCTATTCCCAGCCATTTCAAACTTTCGAAAATATCTTTTTCGAACTTGGCATCGGATCTTTCCTGATCAGTATCCTCGATTCTCAAAATGAAAACACCTTCCTGTTTTTTGGCGAAGAGATAATTGAAAAGAGCGGTTCTGGCCGAGCCGATATGGAAAAGGCCGGTTGGCGAAGGAGCTATCCTGGTTCTTACTTCACCCGGCTTTTTTAATTTAAATTCTTCTTCCGTCATTTACTGAGTCCCGTTTACGGGACGAAAGTGAAAATGAGATTTATCTCATTGACTTACTTGGTTAAATATTCCACCAGATAATGAGCGATTATCCAGCCGGCTTCGGGTTTTGAAAATTCTCGGGCTTTTTTTGACATTTCCTTTGATCTTTCAGGATCAGCGAAAAGAGATTTCAATCTTTCCAGGAAAAAATTGGAACTGAAATTGTTTTCTTCTATGACCAGGCAAGCGCCGGCCTCCTGATAAGCGTAAGCGTTTTTCACCTGATGGTTCTGAGCTGATTCGGGCAGAGGGATCAAAATGGAGGGTTTGGCGGCAGCGGCAATTTCAAAAATTGTTCCTGAACCGGCCCGGCTGACGATCAGATCAGCGGCCGTATAGGCCAGCCGAAGTTCGTTCTCGTTCATATAAGGATAAAGGTGGTAAAAAGGTTTCAAATCATCGTTAATTATCGATTCCGTTTCTCCTTTTATTACTTGATAGTTATTTTCCCCGCATTGGTGGATTAATTCGAAATTTTCCAGCAGCTGCGGCAGGGCTTCCAGAATTTCATCATTTACCCTCTGGGCCCCTTGAGAACCGCCCATAATTAGAATGACCGGCTTTAACAGCGGCTGGTCAGAGGAATTTTCTTCCGCTTCCTCCCCTTCCGCTGTTTTTTGAAAGCCGAGCTTGAATAATTTTTTGGCTTCTTTGAGCGAACCGCCCAATAATTCTTTTCTGGTCGGGTTTCCCACTAAAATTATTTTTTTGAAAGAGAAATATTCTGTTTTCGGGAAAGAGGCGAAAATTTCCAAGGCAAAGCTGCTTAAAAGTCTGTTGGCCGCTCCTGGCACGATATCCGATTCGTGCAGGAAAATCGGCACGTAAAGAAGCTTGCTGGCTATTACTCCCGGAATGGAGCCGTAGCCGCCTTTGGAGAAAATCAAATCCGGGGACAAAAAGAAAATATAGAAAAACGATTGCAGGATGCCGACCGGAATTCTGACGAAGATGTCGATGAAATTCTGTATCAGAGCCCCCAGACTGAAGTATCTTCTGATTTTACCGGCTGAAACGTTTTTTATTCTGATTCCTTCTCCGACAAGCATGGCTGAGTCGAATTCGTTTTTCGGGCCGATAAAAAAGAACTCAAGATTTTTCTTTTCGTAAATCTTTTTAATTTCTCGAGTAATGGCGATGATTGGGATGACGTGGCCGCCGGTGCCGCCGCCGGTGAATAGTATTTTCATTTTATTGATAACGGTTTTTAGATATGTTTAATAATAATCCCGTTCCGATCAAAGTTGCGATGAGGGCCGAGCCGCCGTAGCTGATGAAAGGCAGAGGAATCCCGGTCACGGGCAGGATTCCTATCATCGCCCCGATGTTGATAAATGTCTGGATAACGATCCAAGAAACGATTCCCAAAGCGGCTGTCTGAGAAAACTTATCTTTGGCCTCTTTAGTTATTTTAAATCCTCGCCACAAAAATATCAAAAAGAGAGCGATTAAAAGGAAACTGCCGACAAAACCGGTTTCTTGGGAAAATATGACGAAAATCGAATCGGAAATCGATACGGGCAGATAACCGGTAAAGAATTTCTGGCTGCTCAATCCCAGACCGGTTCCGATGATGCCGCCGGAACCGATGGTCAGGCGGGATTGGCTTAACTGATATCCTATGCCCATGGTATATTTTTCCGGATTCAAAAATACCAGGATGCGGTTAAGGCGATAAGGGGCAAGTTTGACCAAGAAAAAAAAACTGGCCATGCCCAAAAGAATTATCGAAGCGCTGTGCCACAAGGGAGTGTTTCTTGAAAAATACATTAAGAAAGAAACGAAAAAGATCACTCCCAAGGTGCTGATATCCGATTGGAGAATCAGGGTTGAGGCGATTAAGGCGAAAATGGCCAGAAATACGGCAAAGGTCCGGCTGAAATTCTTTTCGGCCGGCGAAGCGGCTTTGCCTTGGGAAGGCAGCCGGTTGGCCAGCCAAGCCGCTAGATAAAGGATAAAAGTGATTTTTAAAAATTCCGAAGGCTGAAAAGAAAACGGTCCCAGTTTCAGCCATCTTGTTGCCCCTTCGATTTTCAGGCCGAGGCCGGGAATGAAAACTATGACCATAAGAAGCAAATTGGCCAGCAGTAAAAGAGGAATCCATTTCTTGACGGTTGACAGCTTTATTTTAAAAGCCAGGTAACCGAGCGCCAGTCCCGGCAGCAGGCCGAAAAAGATCTGATGTTTCAGAAAATAATAAGTATTGCCGAATTTCTGCTGGGAATAAGGGGCGGAAACGCTGGCTAAGATTATGATTCCGAAAATCAATAAAAAAGCAGTTGTTCCTAAAAGGACATAGTCAAAGGATTGGTTAGAGTATTTTGCTGCGGCCATATTTTTTCACGTATTTTTTGAACAAATTCCCTTTTTCCTGATAATCTTTGAAAAGGTTGAAACTGGCACTGGCAGTGGAAAGAAGGCAGATTTTTCCGGTTTTCGTCTGCTGATAAACTGATTTAACTGTTTTTTCCATATACTGGGCCCCGGAACTGGCCTTGTCAATAAAAAGGGCTTGCGGCGGTTTTTTCCCTTTGTCCGATGAAGCGGTCAGAAGAGCCTGCCAGATTTTCCGGCCGGTCGTCGGAAACAGAATTACGGTTTTAACTTCGCTCCGCAGAATTTCTTCGGCCAGTTTTTTGAAATCGATTTTTCTGTCAAAGCCGCCCAGGATGATGGTTGCCACTTTATTACCCAGAGTTTTCAGGGCAGCTATGGTCGCTTCAGGCACAGTGGCCAGGGCGTCATTATAAAAAGCAATTCCTTTGAACGTTCCGACTAATTCCAGTCTGTGAGGCAGGGGTTTGAACTGTCTGATGGCTTTTTCAACAATTTTTGGAGGAATCTTGAATATTCTGCCGACCGCCTTGGCAGCCGCTTTGTTCAATTCGTAATATTCTCCTTTGACGGGGATTTTTCTAGCTTTTGACTTGACAGCGATTTTCCTGACGATTTTATCTTGGCTGTTATAAATCAAGTAATCGTCTTTTTTTTGATAAAGGGTGATATTGGCTTTGGCTCTGGCATATTCTTTGAAGCTCTGGTAATAATCCAGATGTTCCGGGAAAAGATTAAGAAAAACAGCGATGTTCGGGGATTTTTTCAGGTTGTGCAGCTGGTGGCTTGAGAGTTCGTATACGTAAATGTCTGTCGGACCGGCTGTCCGGAGAAGATTTAAAACCGGCTTCCCTATATTGCCGGCCAAATGCGCTTTCAATCCCCCTTTTTTCAGGATTTCGTAGATTATCGAAGCTGTGGTGCTTTTGCCTTTGGTGCCGGTGATGCCGACGATCCGGCCCGGGCAGTTTTCAAAGAAAATCTCGGTTTGCGAAATTATTTTCTGCTTTTTGGCCGTAAAAGGGGCTATGATTTTCCAGGGAATCCCCGGCGATTTTACGATGACATCGTAATTTTTAAGGGATTTGAGGTAATTTTTCCCGAAATGGCATTTGACATTGGTCAGCCGGCATCCGATATCTTTGCTCTCATCTGCTACAGCCAAAGCTTTTTTCGGAAAAAGTTTCCTTAAAAACCTGAAATTATCCTTTCCTTCCCGGCCGAATCCCAAGATGACAATCCGTTTATCTTTTAGTTCGTTTATTAAGCTCATTCTAGTTCAGAATAGCATAAATCCCCCTATTGTCGAAGCCGGCCGGTTTTCTTTTATTTTTCAAGGGTTTCTTGGCGTAGGATTTTTTCAAAAATCCCGGGCAGGTTGTGCTGCTTATTCCAATGATTCAGGATCTTTTTTCCTTCCTTTTCCAGATTAGGATGTTTCGGCAGGACTTTTTTTTGAAAATAATCCAAGAGAAACGGCAAAGAGGGCTGACTACCGTGTTTTCGCCAGCTCAGGTAAAAGGCCGCTAAACTCTCTTTTTTCGTGCCGACGCATTCAAAGGGCTTGAATCCCCTTTCCCCTATCAGCTGTTTCATGACAGGCAGAAGGTTTTTATCTTCGAACAAATTTTTCTTGAAAATTTTCAGCAAATGTTTTTCTTTCAGGAAAGGATATAGAACAGCGAAGACAAAAAGGCATTTGGAACATCGGCCGCACCATTTTCCGGACGGCTTTTCTCTTCCGGAAGCTGTTTTCTGAGCTTCATTGCAGCTTAAGAAAATTCCGAAATATTGCGGCTTCATGGAAAAAAGCCCGGCGATTTGAATTTCATACAAAGGCCGCAGAAAACTGAAATATTCAAAATCCGACAGCAGATATTTTTTAGAATATTTCCTGAATTTTTCTTCAAACTCAAAGCTTTTCGACCATTGATGGTTGACGGTTTTTCCCAAGTATATCAGGTTGCCTTCGTTGGAACTTTTTTCGTTTGAAACAGCAACGTATTTAGTATTGAATAAAACCGCGGCCAAAGAGCTTAAGAAAGCCAGATAAGCGGAAAAAGGCGTGTGGCCGTTCAGGAACCCTTTTTGGTTCAGCTCCATTAGATTTTTATCGATTTTCCGGTTAATGATTATCGGATTTTTTCCGCAGCCGGTTTTCATGATTTTCGCGCTGGCCTTGGTCGGATTAAGCCCCAGGCAAGTGATTTCTTTGTTTGTCTTTTTTAATATTTCCAAAGTCACTATTGAATCCTTTCCTCCTCCGATAAGCGTTAAAACCTTGTTCCCTGACAAAGGCAAATTTTCCGTAGTGCGACCAGAACCTTCTTTCTTGGCGATAATTTTCAAAAAATCAGCTTGCCTGAAATCGATTTTATTTTCATAGAAAAACTGGCCCATGCCTTTAATGATCAGATTTTTCCACCAGGCAATCTGTTTTTTATCCAGATAACCGGCCTGGATTCTGATAACCGGCGAACAGGTCGCTTTCCAGTAGCTGATCGCTTCGATCAAGCCGAGATGAAAAATCAAATTATCCAACATCCTCTCCCCTATTTTTTTAATGCGGGATTGATCGACGTTTTTCACGACGATTTCCGGCTTGAAACAAATATTTGGTTCAATTTCAAAAAAGAAGGAAACTTTCAGATTCCCTTCCTTGATTTGGTAAGAATAGCTCCTGTAAATGAATTCGGGATATTTCTTTCTTAAATTGTTGAAATTCAAATTGTTTTTTTTCATCAGCCCAGTAATCTTATAGCGATTCCGACAATGGCCGTAATTGCCCCGATAATCCAGAATCTCATGGTTACTTTGTAATGCGGCCAGCCCTTGGCCTCGAAATGCTGGTGGATCGGCGCGGACAAAAAGATTCTCTTATGCCTGATTTTTTTTGAAAGAAGCTGGAGGATGACCGAACCTGATTCAATCACCAAAAGGAATCCGATGACCGGCAGAACCAAAACGGAATCAGTCAGGAAGGCGACAACGGTTAAAGCTGCGCAGAGCCCCATCATACCGCTTTCGCCCATGTAAAATCTGGCCGGCGGGACGTTAAACCACAAAAAAGCCAGCAGAGCTCCTAAAATTACCGTGCAAAAAGCAGCGATGTCGATCTGGCCCAAAAATAAAGCAATGCCGGCGAAAGCAGTAAAAATCAAGGCAAAAGAACCGGCTGCCAAACCGTCAAGTCCGTCAATTACTCCGCCTGAATAAACGGCCAGGGTTATCAGGACGAAAAGCGGAATATACCAGCCGTTAATCTCCAGATCTCCCAAGCCGGGAAGATGAATGGTCGTCCAATCCAGCTTGAAATAAAACCACAGAGCTCCGGCTAAGCCGATTAAAGTCACCAAGAAAAGGCGTTTTTTTAAGCTTAAGCCGCCGCCGATGTATTTTCCTTTGCCGAAAACCTGCAGAAGGTCGTCAGCCAGGCCTAAAAGAGAGGCAGCGATCAAAGCGAAAAGAGGCAGCCAGGTTTGGCTCCGGCTTAAGAAGTTCAGCTTGTCCAGCCACCAGATATCGGTCAGCTGTGCAATCAGCCAGAATAAGAAAATTGTCAGTAGAACCGTTCCCCATATCAGAATTCCGCCCAGCCTGGGAATATTGGTTTCCCCTTCCTGGTGGAATTTTTGGAAAACGGCAACTTCTCCCCCGTCAATCGACTTTTGCCTGACTTCTTTCCGCCAAAGCTTGTACTTGTATAAAAAATGGGTCAGAAAAGGCGTCCACAAAAAAGCGATGATAAAAGCAATCGCCCCCAAGGTGAAGATTTTAATGACGTCTATGGCAGCTTCCGGTAGATACATAGGCGGTTATCTTGTTACCATTTATAAGCCTGGTTGAGCCAGTCGATCAGTTTTTCCATTTCCTTGAATCTGTCTTCTTTGCCGTTCGAACCCAGAATTATGTTAATTATAAAGCCTTGATTCCTCGGCGCTTTCAAAACCAGAAGTAGACAGCCCCCGGCCCGGCCCGTATAGCCGGTTTTGCCACCGATGATTTTCTCCTGCCAGCCGGAGTCAATTGTTAAAAACTTGTTGGTACTGATCAGTTCCGGCCCGTATTCGGCGTATTTGGGGATAGAAAGTATTTCCCAGATCAAGGGTTTTTCCAGCAGTTTTTCGACCAGTTTCGTTAAATCAGCCACAGTCGAATAATTCATTTCAGTTTTTGAATCTTCCGGATCAAGGCCTGTAGGATTGTCGAAAAAAGTCGAGGCCAGGCCGATTTTCTTCGCTTCGGAATTCATCAACCCCACGAATTTTCTTTCCGTCATTTCCGGATAATCGTTGGCCAAAGCGAAAGCAGCGCCGTTGCTCGATTCCATCAGTAAAGGATAAAGGAGATATTCCGTCGGAAAAGTTCTTCCTTGCTGCAGTGCTTTGATATCGCCGTATTGGCCAGCCGCCTCTTCGGAAACAATGATTTCCCGGGAAAGATCGTAGTGTTCCAGGACAACCCAGCCGGTCATCAGTTTGGTTAAACTGGCAATGGCCAATTTTTGGCTGCTTTCCTTTTCAAAAAGAATTTTTTCCCTGCCTTGGTCGTTGACGAAAATAGAGATTGCTGCTTTAGCTGTTATGACCGGTTCCGTTGTTTTTTTGTTCTTAATCGGCTTCATTTCCTGCCATTTTTGTTCCAAGGAGATTTGAGCGGCCAAAATCCGCGAATCCTGGCTGATCCGGTGCCAAAATAAAAAATCGCTTAGTTTTTCTTCGAAATTATTTATGCCCAGGCAAAAGAGAAAACTTAAAACCAGGGCAATGATGAAAATTCTTATTCTGGGAGTCATCTATTTTTTCTTTTTCGGTTTTGATTGCGATAATCTTTGGTCGATTCTTATCATATCTCTCGGGAACAAACTCGCTTCCCTGACGTTCTCCAGTCCTAAAATCTGTTTTGTCAGTCTTTCGGCGCCGATGGCAAAACCTCCTTCCGGCGGCAAGCCGTATTTGAAGGTTTGCAGATAAAACTTGAAATCTTTGGCTTTTAGCTTCCATTTTTTGATGTTTTTCAGCAAAGATTGGTAATCGTTGATTCTTTGGCCGCCGGTTATTATTTCCAAACCCCGGCAAAGGAGGTCGAAGCTCAAGGTAAATTTCGGGTCTTGAGGATCGGCAAAAGTGTAAAAAGGCCTTTTAACAGTCGGAAAATGAGTGATGAAAATCAAATCCGAGCCGTATTTTTCCTTGGCGTATTGGCAGATTTCCCTTTCGTCTTCCGGCTCCAGATCGTTTTCTTTCCGGTTGTCCCTTTTCGTTCTCTGGAAAATGATTTCCTGGGCTTCTTTCAATTTCAAACGGGGAATTTTCTGGCCGACCAGCGGCACGGTTGCTCCGAATATTTTTAGTTCTTTGGCGAATTTTTCCCCGACCGCGGAAAAAATTTCCTTGATTACCGTTTCGCAAGTGTCCATTAAATCTTCCCAGGAGTCGATAAAGCCCATTTCCGCATCCATGCTGACGTATTCCGAGAGATGGCGGGTGGTCACGCTGGGTTCGGCCCGGAAAACTTTGGTAATTGTGAAGACTCTTTCAAAAACTCCGACCAGAATCTGTTTGTAAAGCTGGGGGCTTTGCGCCAGATAAGCGTTGCGGCCGTAATAATCAAGGCGGAAAACTTCTGCTCCGCCTTCGGCGTTGGCCGGAACGATTATCGGCGCTTGAAATTCGCTGAAGCCGGAATTTTTCAAAGTTTGCCTGAAAACCGAAATTATTTCTTCTTT
The DNA here is from genome assembly GCA_035529635.1 of Patescibacteria group bacterium. Lineage (GTDB taxonomy): Bacteria > Patescibacteriota > Minisyncoccia > Minisyncoccales > RBG-13-42-11 > DATKWJ01. Next base: position 1,755 of record DATKWJ010000010.1, on the reverse strand, counting down.
GATGAAAAAAATGGATTTTATTTTTTTGTTTCTCAAAGTCAGAGGCCGGTAATCGAGGAGAACGGGCAAGCTTACGTTGAGATCTTTCAGATTGATGTTCGGCGCCTCAGCCTCGGCCAGGATTTCGATTTTTTCGGCTTGCAGTTCAACGCTGCCGCTGGCCAATTCCGGATTAACCATTCGAACCGGCCGTTTTTGGACGGTTCCTTCGATCTTTAAAACGTATTCGTCTTTAACGTTTTTGGCCAGTTCAGGCGTGGCGACTATCTGTAAAAGCCCGCTTCTGTCTCTTAAATCCAAGAAAACTATGCCGCCGTGGTCGCGGCGGGAACTGACCCAGCCGCAAACCTGGACTTTTTCATCGGCGTATTTAACTGTTTCCGCGATTAATGTTCTCTGCATTATTTTTTAAGATATTTTTTAATTTTAATAACGATTTCTTTGGGAGTGTAATTTGTCTTTATTAAATAATCTTTGACTCCTAGTCTTAAGGCTTCTTTTTTGGCTGAGGGTTCGTCGTAATTGGAAAAAGCGATTATCGGAATGGCTGAAAACTTTTTTTCCTTTTTAAACCATTCCATAAAATCAAGGCCGTTGGCTTTCGGCAGCAGAATGTCGAGAAGGATTAAATTGGGTTTTTCTTTCGGGATGATTTTAATTCCTTCTTCGGCCGAATCGACCGAAATCACTTCGAAATTCTCCCGGCAAAGCTTGTCCTGGTACATTTCCCTGAGCATTTTTTCATCTTCGATAATTAAGATTTTTTTCTTTTTCATAAATTTGTGTTGTTTATCGGCAGTTCTATATAAAATGTCGAACCTTTGTTTTTGCCGGCTGATTCAACCCAAATTTTGCCTTGGTGCATTTCAACGAATTTTTTGGCTATATAAAGGCCCAAGCCGGCTCCTTCCGTCCAGAATCTCGGTCCGGCTTTGCCCCTTGAAAAGCTTTCGAAAAGTTTGGAAATTTCCTCTTCAGTCATCCCCTCTCCCGTATCAGTTATTTCAATCCTGTATTTTCCTTTTTCCGCCCGGCAGACCGCGGTTATGCCGCCCTGGTTGGTATAACGGATGGCATTGTCGATAAGATTTATAATGACCTGCCTTATTTTGTCCTTATCGGCCGTAATCTCGGGCAAGGGTTTTTTGGCTTTTTTGAATTTCAAATAAATCTTTTTTTTCTCGGCGATAATCGCCAATTCGTCGATCACTTCGGCAATCGTCTTTTCTATGGAAACTTTGGCCAAATCCAGCTCTATTTTCCCTGCTTCAATCCGGGAAACGCTCAAGAGGTCGTTGACCAGTTTTATCAGCCTTTCATTGGATACATTGATGTTTTCCAAGGGTTTCTTTATTTTTCTCGTCATTTGGCCGTAGCTTTTTTCCAAAATCATTGAAATATATCCTTTGATCGTCGTCAAGGGCGTTCTCAATTGATGGGAAGCGATGGAAATGAACTCCGATTTCGCCTGGTCCAATTTTTTCAATTCTTCGTAGGCTTTTCTCAGCTCCTGGATTTGCTCGTCGACTTTTTCCTGGAGGTTTTCGGATAAATCATGGACCTGGTCGTACAATTTGGCATTCTGAAGAGAAATGGAGGCCTGGTTGGCCAAGGCGGTTAACAGGTTGATGTCTTGGGTGGAATAGGGCTCCCCGGAAATTTTGCTTCCTAAAACAATCATGCCGATGATTTTATTTTCCATCAAGAGCGGCAAACAAAGCGCTGCTTCGATTTTCTTCATATTATTCCTCAATT
>DATKWJ010000009.1:0-6167 GCA_035529635.1 Patescibacteria group bacterium | reverse complement strand
ATCCAAGATTTCATCCTTCTGATAACAAGTTGTTATACTCTGCCCAGCGAGTGGAGGGATGGAAAATCGGTTTAATCCACAATGTAATCCAAAAAGAGTAAATAATCCTATTTAAAAAGCCCAGCAGCGATAAAATCAATGTTGGGCTTTTTCCATCGCTGCGGCTCGGGTGGGTGAGACAGGATTTGAACCTGTGGCCCCTGCAATGTGAATGCAGTGCTCTAACCGCTGAGCTACTCACCCTTTTATGCTAAAATAACAAATTTTCGCCATACATGCAAAGCAAAAAAGAGCGTTGAAACGCTCCCTTTTGAGTCCAGCGAATGCCGGCACCAAGTTAAATTATTCTTTGGAATAATTCCCTGGTTTTAATCTTGATGATTTTCAACTGAAGAATTTTCTTTGATTTGTAAATCTGATATTCTTTTTTTCTCAAATCCAGCCATTCTTCGAATTTGATGACGCGGGATTTGAAAAGCCAGATAATCAATAAAGAGATCATGAAAGGCAGAAAAAACGAATCAAGGAAAATATTGTTGGTCAGGCCCGTGGAAACGGCCGTGGCCGCTCCGGCTACCGCTGCTTTGGTCACGGAAACACTGGCGATGTCGGAACGGGATATCGAACCGCTGGTTACTGAAACAGTATTGGTCAATTGGGTCTGGCCGAAAATGAAACTTTCCGCGCCGGCCACATCCGCCCTAAAGGTGATTGTTTTCTCCTGATAAGCGGATAAACTGCCGATATTGAGGCCGGTCAGAATATTGCCCGAAGTCAAGATGTTGTCAACTCTCAAATCGCCTATGTAAACCAGGCCGCTCGGCAAAGTGTCCCTGACAACCAGGTTGTAAAGAGAATCACTGCCCGCTTTTACAACTATCCTGAAATTGAGTACTTCGTTCGGGTCGGCATAAATCGAATCGGAAAAAGCCGTTCCGTCGGAAAGGTTTCTAATTGTTTTATAGACTGAAAAGTCGGCGTAAGTTTGAGCGCTGACATTGACGGTAACCGAATCGGAAATAGAGCCGCTCGGACCAGTGCAGGTAATGGTGTAAGTTTTTGAGGAAGTCAAAGTGCCGGTTGTCTGCGAACCGCTCAAGCTTTTCGTTCCCGACCAGTCGCCGGAAGCATAGCAATAATTAGCATTGTACGACGTCCAGCTCAAATCAGCCGAATTATTGTAAGGAATGGTGACGGAACCGTCGTAACCGTTGGCTCTGATGCTAACGGCCGCCGAATCGCAAGTGGTGATGAAAGTTTTATTTTCGCCGTAAGAAGTGCCGGTGGTATTTTTAGTCACTGCCCGGTAATTATAAATGGTGCACGGACTTAAATTCGAAACGGTAAAGCAATAAAGCCCTCTTTGAGTCAGAGTCTGTTCCGAAGTTTTTTGGCCGTAGCTTTTAGTTTGTCCGTATTCAAACCAGGCAATGGTATAGCTATCCCTTCCTCTGTCGGTCAATTCTCCGACAAAAGTGACGGTAGTCCCATCAACGCTAGTGAAAGAGGGGCAGCTTGCCAAAGCGGAAAAAACGGCTATCAAGCTGGCTACCGAAAGAATAACGGAAAAAATAACTGTTTTAGTTATTAATTTTTTTGTTATCATAAATGTTTAATCAATTTTTAATTATTTTGTTTTCCGGCTTTTCAACAATAATTCCTCCTTTTTTGAGGTTATGGTTCTATAACCGCAAAAATAGAGGGAGGAAGAAAATGAAAATCATTTCCTTCCTCCTTGGCCGAGTTATCGGCTCCTGACTCTGGGAGCCGAGGTCCGTACACTAGAAGCACGGACCGAAGAAGCGGCCGGCGAAACCGTTCGCACGCTCGGTGGCCGAACATTCGACGTCCGGACCGGTGCACGAACAGAATAATTGTAATCGTAATAGTTGTAAGAACTGTAACTGGAATAACCGTAATAGGGTCGTCTTCCCCCGTAATAGGGTCGTCTTCCCCCGTAAGACATCATCGGCTGCTGCGGATAAAAATAAGCGGGAGTGGAAGGCGGCAAGATGTAAACATAGTGAATCTCTACAACCCTTGCCTCCTCTTTTTCCGTTTCCTTTTTCTGAGCAGGTTCTTTTTCAGGAGCCGGTACATCTTGTGCTCCGGCCGGCCTAATGCTTTTGACGGTGCAAAGGCATAAATTGCCGCATTCCTGCAAAAAGACGTATTCAATCCGATATTCTTCGGTTTGAATCCTGACCAGAAATCCTTCTGTCGGTCTGCCGAGTTTTAGAATCGGGTCAGGCGTCCTCATGATTTTTTTCGTCGCTCGGGAGCGCCAGCCCATGGAGTGGAAAATAGCGCCGTCAGAAAGGGTAATTTTTTTCACCCTTTCTTCCTTTATCGCCTCTTCCACCAGACTCAAGATTTCTTCCGCTTCATCAGCGCTGATATCCAGATTAACGGCCTCTTTAAGGTCGAACCGGATATAACGGATGAAATCCTGCCTGTCTTCTTTGGCGAATTTGGTCGCCAAATCATTTTCATCTCTGATTTCCCCCAGCCAAGGTGCCACACCTAGTTTGGTGATTGGCACAAACTTGCTTGAGGCCATCACAGCAGCCGGATTGGCTATCATTAAGACAAAAATGGCTACCAAAACCGACTTCCGCATAATACCGGACATAGCAATCCTCCTTTTAAGAGTTATTCTGCTTTTCTATCCTTATATTTTTTTTAAATTACTCTCAAAGGTTGGCTATCACGGCAATTCTTCTAATATCTTTGCCGGGTGGCCAACAACTTATTAATACTAAACTATTTTCAGAATTTGTCAAGTTCTCGGGTATCTCCTCTCCCTTTTCCAAAAAAATCTTTTGTTCGACGAAATAACTGAATTTTTTACGGTTGAAATAAACGATAATTTCATCTCCTTTTTCCAGCTCAGTCAACCGGCTGAAAACCCAGTCATATTTTATTTCGGGCCAGCCGGCCGGAGCCGAATGCCCTAAAATCACTGTTTGGCCGGCTTCTCCCGGCAAAACCGAATCGGGGAAATGAACCGTGCCGCTGTCTAATGACTTTTCAACTTGTTCGCCGGGCTCAACGGAAATCAAAGGAGCCAAAATTCCGATCTTGGGAATTTCCAATCCGTTTTCTTTTTCATAATAATCAGCCGGCTTTTCTTCTTTCTTAAAAAAATCGGCTTGAAAGAAATCACTGAAAAGGCCGGAAACCGCCCGGTAATTGAAAACCCAGGAAACTTTGTTCCAGTTAATGATTAAAAAAAACGTCAAAAACAAAAAAATAAAAACCGGCAGAAGTTTTTTAAATTCCATCTCAGTTTATCCTGAAATTATGAGCCAGAAGCTGGATTATGACCAATTTGTCCAGAAAAACCAAAACGAACCACAAAACGACATAGCCGAGTGTCTTAAAAACAATGTCTTTATATTGAATTTCAAATTTGCGATAAATGAAAAGGTCGTAAAAAACGGTCAACAACAAGGAAAGAATAATGAAAAATAGCGAACCGTAAACGATTTTTTGGATTAAATCGTAATAGCCGCTTGTTATGAATTGGAAAAAAAGGAAAAGAAGAGGTTCTTCCAGCTTCTCTCCGGTGGCGGCGGATATGACTTGGCTATGGCCGGAAATCGCTGCCGGTTCTTCTGTTTCTCCCTCTGCCGGAATTTCTGCGGCCGGCGAATCAGCGGCAGCCGGTTTCTCTTCTTCTGTAGCAACCTGGACCGGCTCGGTTTCCCCGGCCAAAACAAGCTTTTTGGGAGTCCCGAAAAACTGGACAACGAAAGTCGTTTCATTCCCCTGCCAATTGCCCTTTAAAACCGCAATGCCGATTTCCCGATAATTCGGATTTAAAATATTCTCTTTATGCAACGACGAATTCATCCAGGCCTGATGGACTTGCTCCGACTCCAGAAAACCGATGGCCAAATTTTCTCCGGCCGACAAATAATTGTAGCCGATTTCATCCAGCCAATACCAGGGAGCAATCCCCTTGGGACTATAATGGGCAAAATAGCTTTTTTCAATCATGTCTTTTGCTTTCAGATAGGCCGCTTCGTTCAAGGTCTGGTTTTCTTGCAAGCCCTGGAGGCCGAAAGACTGCCGAGCGCTATTGGTCAGTTCTATCAGATTGATTTTCGTCAAATCGGCGAAAAAAACGGTTTCGGGGAAATAAAGCAAAAAAGGCACCACGGCAATCTTCAAAAACAGCAAAGCCAGAGCGTAATACAATAAAAATTTACTCCCTAAAAAGCGAGGTCGGTATTTGTTGCCGCGGCAAGGAATAAAGGCCATTTTCAATTGTTTGAAAATTCTTCCAAACATCTTTTTTCGTTTTTTATTATACTATTAAAATATTAAAAAGTCAACTATGCTTTATTCAATCTTTTTAATCCTGTATAATTAAATATAACCGAAGATTGACCATTTTAAAAGCATGCAGGTTTTTGAATTCCATTTTAATCCGCCGAAGCAAAACCGGCTGGCTGCCGGGAAAGACGATTTGATTTTCGACAGTTTTTGCTTTGAACCGAAAAACGTCTATGAAAAAAGGTTGGGCAGTTTGTACGTCATCGGCCTTTTGAAAAACGCCCTGCCCCAGAACGCCAGATTTTTGGACGTGCTGGCCGAAAAAATAAAAGAAAAGTATTACAAAAGTTCTTCCTCGTCTCCGGAAAGATCTTTGAGAGATGCTCTGAAAAGCGCCAACGAATACTTGGAAAAAATCGCCAAAGAAGGAGATGTCAGCTGGTTGGGCAATTTGAGCCTGGCCGTTGTTTCTTTGACTCAGAATCAGAAAAACGGCAGCGGGGAGCTTAATTTCACCAAAGTCGGAGACTTAAAGCTTTTTTTATTGAGAAAAGGCCATCTTGTCGATATTGATCACAAATTGAAGTACGAAGACATAGAACCCTATCCTTTGAAAATATTCGGCAATGTTGTTTCCGGCAAACTGGCTGAAAACGACATTGTTCTGGCTTTGAGCAAAGACGTCCACAGCGCTTTCTTGAAAGAAAATCTCTTGAATGAAATAGCCGCCAAATCAATGGAGATGCTCCTGCCCGAAAAAAACAAAAAATTCAGGGATATTCTAAACTGCAAGAAAGAACAATTGGCGAAAATCTCGGGCATCTGCCTGCTGATTGTTTTAAACCGGCAAACAGCCCTGAAAGAAACGGAAACGCTCGGCGAAAAAAGCAGCTTGGCAACCTTTTCTTTTAAAGAAATCTTCAAGCCGTTAACAGGACTGCCGCAGAAAATTAAAAAAACAACCAATCTTTTCCGCTTTTCAAAAATAATCGAAAAAAACAAACCGATTAAGGCCGGCCGTCCTCTGGGAAAATTCAAAAGGCCCCGGATTTCTTTCGCTTTTTTCAAAAAACTTGGCAAAAGAACAATTCTTATCCTGATTCTGGCCGCTTTTCTGGCTTTGGGATTCTTACTTTTTGAAAAAAAAGAAATGGAAGAAGTAAAAGATTTTCAAAGCCGGATAGAACAAATCCAGGAAAAAATGGACCGGGCGGAATCCCTGCTGAGCGTGGCCGAATACAGCCAGCCAGCCGAAAAAAACGCCAATCTCCTATATCAGGAAGCCTGGCAGGAAATTTCCTCTTTGTTAAAAGTGGTTCCGAAAAGCCTGACTAAACAAATAACGGAATTGCAAAACCTTGTTTTGGAAAACCTTTACCAGCTCAATAAGTTAACGGAAATCCCGGAGCCGGATCTCGTTTTTGAATTCGAAGCCAAAGAATTCGTTCCTCAAAAATTAACATTGTTCAAAGACAAAATCTATTTCTTTACGCCTTATTCGAAAAACATGTTCGAATTAAGCGAAAACAACCAGGGAGAAATCATTGAAACAGACAAAGAATTCAGTTTGGCCGCTCCTTTCCAAGATTCGCTTGTTTTCTTCTCAAAACCGAACGAAATAATCATTCTCAAGGAAAACCGACAATTGGCGGAACCGCTTTATCTCAAGGAACCAACTGCCAATTTCAGTGCCCTGGTTTCTTACCGTTCAAACTTTTATTTTTTGGATTCTGAAAACGATTCCGTCATCAAATATCCTTTTTTAAACGGGACTAACTGGGGAAACCCTCAGCCTTGGTTCTCTTCGGAAATCAAAAACACTGATTTCACCTCTTTGGCAATAGACGGCTCGATTTGGCTTCTCAGCCGGAAAAAAGAAAGCAGCG
>DATKWJ010000008.1:0-22006 GCA_035529635.1 Patescibacteria group bacterium | reverse complement strand
CTTAATAAATAAACCAGACCTTTTAAATTATATCTCAAAGAATATGCGAAATTTGAAATCGGCGCGGCCAAACTGCCGACCAGCTTCGCCAAAAGCTCTTCCCTAGTCGGAAGCTGGGCTAATACTATCATTTCCTCCGCTTTTTTGAATTTCCCTTCAAGGAACCCTCCCAAGATCTTCAACTTTTCATTGGCCAGGCCGAACTGGTAAGCGACTTTGGCCGGCATAATTTGATCTTCAAACCCGAAAAGCAAAGCCATTTCTTCCTTGTATTCGTCCTTGCTGAATTCCAGGTTGTTTTCTTTAAAGGCTTTTTCGATCAAGGTTTTTTTGGCCACCTTCAAATTGGCGTTGATTGGTTTTAATTTTTTCTTAAGATCAGCCATATCTTTCACTTTCAGACCGGTAATGCCTATTAAAAGCACCACCTTCTGTTTGGCGATCTTATCCTTCAAATCATCGAGTATTTTTTGTTTTTGGATTTTAGTTACAGCCATGATAATAAAAAATGCCTGCTGGCGCAGACAAATAACAACAAGAATTAAATTCTTATTTATCCTCGGCGGGTCTTATGGTCGCCCACTGTCTGCGGATGTATTTAGGATAGACGATGCCGGAAAATCTGTCAAGAGCCGGATCACTGTTCAAAACAGAGTAATTTCTGCGGGGTGTTGCAGGATCTGCCCAAAGAAACGGTCAATGTTTCCTTTTCTTCCAGTCTGACAAGGCCGGAAGACAAGCCGGCCAAGCCGGCTGCATCAATTCTTACGCCTTGGGGATTATAGCATTTGGCCAATTCCATTTCCTGCCCGGTCACAGGAGGATAACCCGAAATAACCCCTTGGGAAGTCCGCCAATTCTGGCAGGTGGTGGTAAAGCTGTAAAGCCGGGACATATCGGCAGCAGTATATCCGGTAGTGATGAAAAGACAATCTTCCTTGCTCTCTTGGTTGATTTTACCCAGCCAAACCTTCTGCAAATCAGTCAAAAATACCTTTTCAAACTTCGTCTCGTTCAAAAACAGAGAAGACGACAATCTTTTTGAAAATTCTTCGAAATCCTTGGCCAAAAGGCGGCGGCAGGTTTTTCCTTCGGGTAAAGTGCCGACTGTCTCTGCTGCGACAAAAATGCCTTCCAAATCCAACCGGTCGGAAGCCAAAGTAGTGTCGTCGCCCAAAAACGCCTTCCAAATTCCGCCGAATTTCTTGGCATCCGCTTCTTCCTGGCATTTTCTGTCAGCCCCTTCCAAACCGCCCAAATCTCCCGTAAAACTCTTACCAGTTATGAAAACTCTCTTCTGCTCGGGAAAATCGCTCGGCAGATAAGGCCATTCGGCTAGCACCGACAGTTCGTCGCACGAGGCGAATTCAGGCCCGGCAATGGAGAAAAAATCATCGGAATAATCTCTTAATTTTCCCTCTTCCCAGGGATATTCCAAAATGGCTATCCGGTAATCTTCTTCCGGCTCCTGCCAGGCGAAAATCTGCCAATCGTATCTTTTCTTCTCAGCCGAAATATCTTTGGCAATCCATTTGGTTTCCTGCGAATCATCTCCTTTGACCAATAAGATTCCTACCTTGGTTATTTTTCTCGATTGCCACCTTATCTGGTAAGTTTGGCCGGCCCGCAGCATTTCTTGGCCGTTGGGCGAGATAAGCTTCAAATCTTCCTCAATGGAAAAATACCGGCGAACCAAAAGAAACGTTATCAGGATAATTACCAAAATCGCCAACCAAGCTAGAATTTTTTTAAAATTTATGGCCATCTCTTTATTTATTATAGCAATCAATAAAACTATCTCAAGTATTCCGCTTTCTTGATATTGTGATCCGTCAAAGTTTCGCTGAAAAAAGTTTGCCCGCCGGCCGTGGAAAGATAATACCAATAGTCGCTGTCTTCAGGATATATCGAAGCTTTAATGCTTTCAAGCCCAGGATTGGCGATCGGACCCAAAGGAAGCCCGCGGTATTTATAGGTATTGTAAGGCGAGTCAATCTCTTTTTGCAAAGCAACCTCTTTCCTCATTTCGTCAAAATCCCAAGAGCCGGTGCCGATCCCCAGAATATAAGCTATGGTCGCATCAACCTGGAGAGGCATATTGATCGCCAGCCGCTTCCAAAGTATTCCCGAGACCAGTCTTTTATCGGCCGGCGTCCTGACTTCCTTTTCGATCAATGAAGCCATGGTAATTATCTTAAAAATCGATTTCTCCTGTTTTTTGATTTCTTCCCTTAAATCAACGGTAAGCTTTTTGTCAAAGTTATTCAGCATTCTTCCGACAATATCCTCCAGACTTTCCTCTTTTCTTATTTCATAGGTATCCGGAAAAAGATAACCTTCCAGCGACGCCTCAGCCGGCTTGTCCGCCAAAAAATCAAAATCTCCGGAGAAATCTTTCGCAGCTATTTGCCGGACTTCTTCGACTAGGAACATGCCTTTATTTTCGAAATACCAACTGATATCTTTCAAATTCCAGCCCTCGATAACAGTGATTTTTTCTTTCAAGACCTCTCCCTGAAAAAGCTTTTCAGCTATCTGAGGTATATTCATCGAAGGAGATAAAAGATATTGGCCGGCTTTCAATTCTCCGGCAATGCCTTTGAATAAAACGTAAATCCTGAATAATGGTCCCCAGCTGATTAATTTTTCCTTTTCCAGATTCAAGGCGATTTCCCTTGAGCCCTCCCCTTTTTCTACGTTGAAAAAAACTTCTCTTGTTTGGGAATCGATCTGCCGGCCGTCGGCAACCGGCATAAAAATCGACCAAACGGAAAACGCCGCCACGAAGATTACTGCGACGATTATAATAACAAAGATTAGATGTTTTTTCATCGGATTATTTATTAATCAGAGGAACGAACATAAAACCGGGATATTCGATTTTATCGAAATTGTTTTCACTTTTTTTTATGAAAAGCCAGATGGAGGAATTTATCGGCGCCACGATTCTGCCGCCTATTTTCAGCTGTTTTTTCCAAGCCAAGGGCAGGCCGGTTCCGGTAGCCGAGGCCAAAATTTTATCGAACAACGCTTCTTCTTCATATCCTTTGGAACCGTCAGTACAAACGAATTCTATAATCCCCTTTTCCGCAAAACCGTATTTGGCCGCGTTTTCCTGGCCGATTTTTTTCAGCTCCGGAACTATTTCAACTGCAATCACTTTTCCCTGTCGGCCGACTATTTCAGCCAGCAAAGCAGCGGTCCAGCCCGATCCGGAACCGACGTCCAAGATCTTTTCACCCTTTTTCGGCTGCAACAATTCCAGCATGAATGCCACAACTAGGGGCTGGGAAATCGTCTGACCGAAACCGATGGGCAGGGCTTCGTCAAATTCCGCCAAATCCTTCAACTTCTCCGGTATAAAATCAACCCGTTTTATTTTCTTAAAGGCCTTGATTATTTCCGGCGTTTTCAAACGTCCTTGGTTTATCAGGTTTTCAATCAGTGCCATAGAAAAAATCCGATTAATAACTGATTATCCTTTTGATCGGCAGCCCAAAAACCGAAATTTCATTATCTGACACAATTTTTGGAGAAAAGGAATCCTGTCTATGAGCAAGATGCCGTCCAAATGATCTATTTCGTGCTGAAAAATCCTGGCCGACAAACCTCCGGCTTTCATTTCTTTTTTTTCTCCCCACAAATTGAGAAATTCCATTTCTATTTCCCCGGCTCTTTTTATTTTCAGAAACAAGCCGGGAAAACTCAAACAGCCCTCTTCTCTTATTTCAGTTCCTTTGCTTTTTCTGGTTATTTTCGGGTTGATGAAAACTTCTGCACCATTGACTGCTTGGACAATGATTATTCTTTTCAATTCCCCGATCTGCGGGGCAGCCAAGCCGAGGCCGTCTTTCTGTTTCACCGTTTCCTTTATATCTTGACTCAAATTTCTTATCTCATCGGTAATTTCCGTAACCTCTTGGCATTTTTTCCTCAGAACCGGATTGGGATATTTTTTTATTTCTAAAATCATAGTTTTTTATTCATGATGGCGGAGAGATTCCACCGGTTTTAATTTAGCCGCTTTTCTGGCCGGGAAAAATCCGGAAAGGCTGCCGACCAACATGGAGAAAAACAAACCGAAAAGAATCAAACCCGGGCTGACCGAAGCCGTAATATAAAACATCGGGTGAGCTCTGCCGTACAGTTCAACCGATTTGGCCAGAACTATTCCCAGTAATGTGCCGCCGAGACCGCCGATTATGCCGATGATTCCCGATTCAAACAGAAAAATGGCCAAAACCGTTGAATTCTTGGCTCCGACCGCTTTCATGATTCCGATTTCCCGGGTTCTTTCGCGGACCGAAGTGTACATGGTGTTCATTATGCCTATCCCTCCGACTACCAAAGCAATGCTGGCAAAAGCAAAAATCACTACTTGGAGAATGGCCATAACGCTTTCCACCATATCTGAAACACTTTCGCTGGTCAGCACCGAATATGCCGGTGCGTCTTCACCCAGCCTTCTTTTCCCTGTTTGTTCAAGAGCCTCTTTAATATCTTCAGCCACTGTTTCTACATTAAAACCGGGAGTTACCTTGACCATGGCAGCCGGCGTGCCTTCCCTTTTGCCGGTGACTGCCCGGAAATCTTCCAAATCAAGAATAATCATCGAATCATCCTGTTTGTTCCCCAGAGATTTCAAAATGCCAGCCACCGAGAATTTCCTGCCTTTGATGCTAATTTCATCCCCCACTTCTATCCCCGGAAAAACGTCTTTGGAAACAAAGTTGCCTATCAGGACTTCCCTGCGGCCGGAACGGGGGTAATCTCCTTCTGCTGTCTGCCAGCCCATATCTTCTTTCAAAACAGCTGACGCTTTATCAAAAGAAATACCGCATAAAAAGGTTATCTTGGCTATCCCCTCGTGTCTGGCAACTTCAGAAGCATAAGGATAAACCACCACTGTTTCCACGCCCCTGGTTCTTTCTATAGTCCTAATGTCTTCGTCACTCAATTCCATTCCTCCTATCATAGCCATAAAAATGTCCGCCATCTCTCCAGGCATGACGATGATCAAATCGCTGCCCATCATCCTCAGCTGCATCATAATCGTATCCTTCAAACCTTCACTCAAAGAAATCAGGGAAATTATCAAAAACACCCCGATAATGATACCGATGATCGTCAGCCAGCTTCTGAAAGGCCGGCTCTTCAGATTACGCAAGGCAAGTTGGAAACATTCTTTTATTTCGACCATAAAACTTTTTTCGCTTGCTGATGATTAACGACAATCTGGCCGTCTTTGATATTGACGATCTGCTCGCTGTATTCGGCGATATTGGGGTCGTGGGTCACCACCACGATGGTTTTGCCCTGTTTCTGGTGAAAGTCCGTCAGGATCTCCATTATCTTTTTGCCGGTGACCGAATCCAGATTGCCGGTGGGTTCGTCGGCAATGACCATTTCCGGATCATTGGCAAAAGCCCTGGCAATAGCCACTCTTTGGCGCTGGCCGGCCGACAATTCAGCCGGCTGATGATGAAATCTGTCTGCCAAACCGACCGATACCAAAAGGTTTTCAGCTTTTTTTCTCCGTTCTTTCAAAGAAATGCCCTGAAAAACCATGGGCAGCATAACGTTTTCCAAAGCATTGAGATTGGGCAGAATGTTGAACTCCTGGAAAATGAAACCAATGGTTTTCCCTCTTAAATTGGACAATTGGTCTTCGGAGAGTAAAGAAATATCCCGGCCCTTCAAATAAACTTTGCCTTTGGTCGGAAAATCCAAAGTTCCGATCATATTTAAAAGCGTTGACTTGCCGGAACCGGAAGGCCCCATGATACTGACGAAACCGCCGGAAGGGATCTCCAGATTAATATCCTTTAAAGCAAGAAGTTCAACTTTTCCCAATTGATAGATTTTCCAGATGTTTTCCAGTTTAATGATTGCTTCGGACATCAGGTTATTTTCGGCTGATTACTTGTTCTCCCTCCTCAAGCCCGGAAATGATTTCCGTCATATTGTCGCTTCCCCTCAAACCGATTTCAATTTCTCTTTTTCCGATCGAACCGTTTTTGTAGACTTCAACGATTGTTTTGTCTCCTTCTTTTCCGATAACCTCTCTGGGAATAACCAAAACGTTCTCTTTGGAACCAATTTGGATAACCAAGTCCGCTGTCATGCCGGGTTTGATATCCTCCGGCGCTTCGTTAAAACCGATAATCGTTTCGTAATAAACCACGCCGTCGATTATCTTCTCCGCAGGATTTATCGAAGCGATTGCGCCTTCGATCTTTTCGTCGGGAAAAGCAACCAGGGAAATTTCAACTGGATTGCCGACGCTTATCTTAACCACGTCTTCTTCGTAAATATCCGTTTTTACTTCGTAGGGGACGATCGGCAAAAGAACGATAACTGCTTCCGACAAGGCCGGCTGGACCAGTTCTCCGACTCTTTTGTTGATTTCAACGACTTTGGCGTCAACCGGACTGATCAATTTAGCTTCCTTAAGCTGGTTCTCGTAAAGCTGCACCCTGACCTGGGCTTGCCTTATCTGGGCCTCATACAATTCAATGTCTACCTGACTGGTTCCGGCTTTGACCAAAGCCAGATTATTCTCCGCTTCCTGAAGCTTGGACTCAGCTGTTTCAATGTTCAATTTCATCAATGAGATGGTTTGCTGGCTGCTGACGACATTGGTCAAGGCGGTGTTAACGTTTGTTTTCAAAGTGTCCAATAAAGCCCGGTCAGTTGCTGAAACATTGCTCTTATAAACAGCTGCCCTGTCAACGATTTCACGAATCGTTTCCAGATTGTTGAATGCCGTTTCCAGGGAGCTTTTCATCAAAGAAAGGCCTGATTCAATATTTTCATTGCCGGAATCGCTTTTTAATGTCTCCAGATATAATCTTGCTTTTCCTTCAGACGTTTCCATTTTATCCCGGGCCAGCGTTATTTTTATGCTGTCCTGGTCTTCAATAATAATATAGTTCGTGATAAATTCTTTGACAAAAGCTAAAGCGTTATAAATCGGAGGGTAGGAATTGTCCAAAACAGTGACAGCTGTTCCGTAGCTGCTGCTCAAATTTTCTTCGGCTACGCCCAAGGATTTCCTGGTGCTTTCCGTCTGGCTTTCAGCAATCTTAATTTCCTCCGGTTCGGCGCCAGCCAGCAGTTTTTCCAAGTTCAATCGGGCCAATTCAAGGGAAATCCGGGCATCCTGAAGCTGAAGGTCGATATTAGTCGTATCCAATTTGGCCAGTTCCCGGCCGGCCTCGACTTCCTCACCTACTCTAACGTAAATTTCCTGAATCTGCCCGCTATTTTTAAAATTAAGGTTTATTTTTTCTCCTTTTCTGACTTGGCCGCTTTCAAAAATCTCCTGCGAAATATCTCCCCGGACAACCTCAACCAAAGAGAATTTTTCATTTTTCTCGTTAAAAAAAACCTGATAGAGGCCGACGATCGACAGAATAACGACAGCAGCCAATAACAATATTTTTTTGTTCATCGCTTTATTATTTTAATAATTATGAATTAAAGCGGGGGTGCTAGGATTCGAACCTAGAACAGAAATTTTGGAGATTCCTATGATAGCCATTTCACTACACCCCCCCTGTCTGCTTATTTCTTCGATTCCTTATGTAAGGTGTACTTCTTGCACCATTTGCAGAATTTTTTGAATTCCAATTTCCGCTCCGCCGCCCCTTTTGACTTGCGGGTGAAATAATTGGTCCTTTTGCATTCTTTGCACTGAAGCTTGATGAATGGTTTCTTTTTTGTCGCCATAAGTGATAATGATTATTAATTATTCTTTTTCATTCGGGAGCCTGAGGGCGGGATTGAACCGCCGACCTCGTCTTTACCAAAGACGTGCTCTACCAACTGAGCTACCCAGGCATTTGGTGGGTAGGGAGGGATTTGCACCCCCGAAGCCCGAAGGCATCTGATTTACAGTCAGACCCGTTTGACTACTCCGGCACCTACCCGATGCTAATATTCCACTTTATCAGAAAATCTATTTTCTGCCAATTTCTTTTGCCCGCTTTTTCCGCCAATCCTCTATTTTTTTATGGCTGCCGGAAAGCAAAACCTTGGGAGTCCCCCACTTTGTTCCTTTTCCAGGAGAAAAAACTTCGGGCCTGGTATATTGAGGATACTCGATAAACCCTTTTTCTTTGGTGATTCTTTCTTTCAATAACTCCGGCTTGCCCAAAACTCCGGAAAGCAATCTGGCTGTTGTTTCCATAACCACCATGGCCGGCAATTCCCCGCCCATTAAATCGTAATCGCCGATGGAAAGCTCCAGATCAGCCAAATGTTTGGCTACTCTTTCGTCCACCCCTTCATACCGGCCGCAAATCATTATAATCCGGTCCAGTTTTGACAATTTATAAGCGATTTTTTGGTCAAATCGCTTTCCCCTGGGGGTGAACAGGATAACTTTGGCTTTTTTGCCTTTTCTGTTTTTTTTAATGTTTTTAACTGCCTTATAAATAGGCTCAATCTTCAACACCATGCCCAAACCGCCGCCAAACGGCCTTTCATCAACCGTTCTGCGTTTGTCATTGGTGAAATCTCTCAAATTGCGGATGTTAATTTCAATCAAACCCTTTTCCCGGGCTTTTTTAATAAAAGATTCTTTCAGATAAGAATCGAAAATTCCCGGAAAAATGGTGATAATATCGAACTTCAGCATGCAGTTTTTTAAAACAAAAACGGGCTATTATTCTTGACAATAGCACCGTTTTTGCTTCTTGTAAACTTTTTCAGCTTACAGTTTTAAATCTTCAATAGATTCGGCTTTTCTCGGCCGATCCTGCCTGCTGCCTTCCGGCTCTTCGATCTTCAAATTCACTCTGGCGTGATTCTTGAGACCGACGATGCGGACCAAGCTTCTGATGGATCTGGCAGTGGAACCGGCCTTGCCGATAATCTGACCCATATCTTCGGGATTCACCTTCAAAGAAAGTAGAACTCCCATTTCATCGACCTTGCGGTCGATTTTGACATCGTCCGGATTATCAACTAAAGCTTTCACTAAATATTCAAGAAATTCTTTGTCGTTTCCTTTTGCTTCGGTCATGATTCTTTCTTGGTTGATAATTACTGATAATTAATCTTTACTAGTAGCTCCGACCTTTCAGTGATTCTGAAATATAGCTACTACGCCAAATTCTAATTTACTTTGGAAATTTGTCAAGATCGTCAGACAAACATCCTGAGCAGCCAAGTGGGAAGAATATCGCTTATCAGAGGAATGCGTTCGATAAGAAAAGGAATGGCGCACGATTTGAACGACACTTTGGTTATAGAAAGGAAAAGAACGATAAAAAGTATTTCCAAAGGCAGTTCTATTATTTGCTCGACAAGGGGAAAAGGAATAATCAAATCGATGATTTCAATCAAAAGAGCCAGGAAAAGCAGTATCATCCCTCCGGGCGATAAAAGGATATCGCGGGGAATCTTTTGAAACCAGCCGCCTTTTTTCTTGGGAACAGCTGGTTTAACGGCTTCCTTGCCTTTTTCCGCTTTTCCTTCAATATCTTCTGCGCCTTTTTCTCTTTTTTCTTCGGTTTCTTCCGCCATAATTTTATGTTTTCGCTGTTTTATTCAACCGGTTCTTTATAAATGTCTTTTCTGGGCGATTCTTCTCTGATTCTCTCAACCGGTTTTTCAACAGCCCCTTCGGCAAGTTCGGCTTCCTTTTTATAAAGCTGTTGCAGGACCGGCTTTACCGGATAAAAAATTAATTGATTGATTTCCGCCGCTATATTCTCTGCCGCTTCTTTCTCTATTTTCAGCTCCTTTTCTAAAGTTTCTTGAAAGTTTTGCGCCAGTAAAATACCGAACAAGACGAAACCGACGTATTTGGCAATTTCGGAGATTTTATCTTCTCCAATCTTGTTCTTGGTACAGATATTGTAAATATTATCGGCAGTTTCAACGGAAAAAATCGCCTCTTTCAGCTCCTCCGGAAGTCCTGCATAAAGTTTCTGCAATTCTTCTTTAGTATATTCCTCTGACATATTTCTTCACTTTTTATTTGATTATTTTATTGCTTCTTTTATTTTATCACAAAAGAAATCAATTAAAAGGCAATGTCAATGAAATTGACAAAAATAATTTAATATGATATAATCATAACATAAGAAATTTACGAAACAGGACATTAAAAATTAAATAGGAGATGTGAAAATGACAAAGTTCTGGCGAATTATCTGCGGTATTGCCGCTGCCCTATTCTGCTTGTGCCTTTGTTACGCCATAACTGAAAAAGGATTAGTTATGCCGTTTATAGGCAAACTGGAATTCAAGTGTTTCGGTAACGCCATAACAGGCAACCAGGTTATCTGTGCCTTATGTGCCATTGCTTTCT
Source organism: Patescibacteria group bacterium (assembly GCA_035529635.1). Taxonomy (GTDB): domain Bacteria; phylum Patescibacteriota; class Minisyncoccia; order Minisyncoccales; family RBG-13-42-11; genus DATKWJ01. The sequence goes on along the minus strand of DATKWJ010000008.1, from coordinate 11,685 downwards.
GGCTAGCCCTACTGGCAATTTTCTCCAGAAAACCTCTATATCTTTTGCCGGCTTCCGCCTTGTTCTTAGCAGGTGCTTTCATTATCTTTTATCTTGTTCCTATTGTAGAATCCCAGCTTCCGGCAAAGGTCCTGTTTAGCGGCCAGGCAAGCCTCAATAATATCTTTGCAACGATCGGCATTACCCTGATTATGCTCATTCTCGGCATAGCAGGCCTAGCTATAGGAATCTTAATGCCGTTAACGTTGATAATCACCAGTTTTCAAAAATAAAAAAAGAGGGGTGTGTGAAATTCTCAAGCACACCCTTTTATATTTGACAAAAATGCTATATTATGATATAAATTAACCATCAAGAAAACAGAAGAGTTTTCTTAATAGAAAGCTCTTTCAAAACTTAACAGGAGGTAGAAAGAAATGAAATCCCTGATATTCCAGGTTATTCGTCTGCTTGTATTAATCGGAGTAGCGATATTCTTACTGCTCAAATTTTGGATTTTTACCGCGGTGATCATCTGTTTAGGATTAACTATTCTTTTGTTAATCTGGAAATGGTTAGCGCCAACGAACCGCTGGTTTACCTTTATCAAAGAAGGTACGGCCAAGGTTATAGTCAAAGGAGACGCTTTTAAAAAAGTTCTCATTCAATGGACGGACTATACTATTGACGACGAACAAAATGTCGTTGAAGGAAAAGAACCCTGGCATCCCTTTGGCGGATTCAGATTCTACGGTTTTTGGCCTCTTTTGAATGTCTACACCTATTATTTCAAATGGTCTGGAGTGACCGAAGACGGAGAAGTAGTCAAACATCCCAAAGAGCTGATAGATTTCATTTTATTGAAAGATGACGTTTATTGGACAAAAGTGGAAAAGGCAGAAGATAAAAATCTACTGCCTTTGGATATTGAACTTTTCTTGACCATCAGCGTCATAAATCCTCGAAAAGCTCTTTTCAGCGTTCAAAATTGGCTGGAAACGGTCATTAACCAGATCAAACCCACTGTTCGGGACATTATCACCAACGATGAGTATGAAAATTGGATAAAAAACTCGGACGGCATAGGTGAAAAAATCTATAAAAAAGCAAAAAAGAAAGGATTACTAGTTGAGTTTGAAGAAAAATACGGGGTAAGAATCAAAAAAATTCAGGTCAAGAAGATTGACCCCCCGGAAGAGTACAGAGAAAGAACCTTGGCACCATATCTCGCCGAGCTCGAAAGAAAAAAAACAGTTATCCAGGCTCAAGGAGAACAAGACCGAATTGCTCTGGTTTTTACCAAAATCCAGGAATTCGGGGATCTGGGAAAACTGTTAAAAACCCTTGAAGCGGTTGAAAAAAGTCCTCTGGCCGCCAGTTTGACGGTTCAGGCTGTTCCCGGACTACAGGAAGTTCTTAAGGGAATTTTCGGAAAACCGACGGAAGCGGTTACTTCTGAAGAATTCCGAGAACTCCGAGAAACGGTTGAACGTTTGTCAGAAGGAGGAAAAGCAACTTAATATCAGAAGAGGTTGGAGAAATCCAGCCTCTTTTTACATTTATGAGCCGCCTACTCCCGGCCTCCCTTTGGGCGGTCGTGGTGGTTTACCAGTGGGTGAAGTACCGCCTACTCCAGGTCTCCCTTTGGGCGGTGTTTTTTTAGACGGAATATCTTCATACTCTGCATCTTCAACACCCCATGGAGCAGAAATATCTGGCCCTTTACCGGAACTACCGGCACCTGGCTGGCGTGGTGGTTTAGTTCCAGTTCCAGGCGGTTCCATTCCGAGCGCCTCTCCAGGAGAAGAAGTATATTTTGACGTGAAAATTTTCGGCGTCATAAGATCGGTTGTCCAACCTTGTTCTTTGGCTCTATCACTTTCAAGGTAAGAGAAGAATCCTTCTTTGCCTTGATGTTTTTCTTTGAAATCTTTTTTATATGCCTGCCAAACATCCATTGGTTTACCTTCAAGGTCCGGTCGCTCTTTTACGAAATCTTTCAAGATTTTATCAATTGTTTGCAGAGCAGTTTCTTGGCCTTTTTTCACCGACTTATTGACGCTTTCCCAGAAATCACGACCTCTTTCCATTCCTGCTTCAACAACTAACTTATCGTCAAGCACTTCTTTTTCCCAATTGGCAATATGCTGGCCTCTGGCTTCGCCAACTGCTTTAGACACCGCTCCTTTTTCATCCAAATTTTCATAACCTGGTATTATCCCGGCTGCTGCCCGGGCTAAACGCGGATCCCCTCTTAATAAAGTGCTATGCGCGCCGCCGCTCAGAGCAATTTGGAGAAGTCGTCCTGTTTTGTCTTTAAATTCCGGTATCTTAAAGAGGTCTGCATCATTTTTCACTTTATATTTTTTCTTATAAGCATTGAAAAAGTCCTGGAAATCCCCTCTACTCGCCAATTCCATCATCCCGCCAACTGCTTTTACTCCGTAATCTGCGCCGGTAGCCATACGGTAAGCAATCTCTTGAGATGAATAATTACCGGCATCTTTTTTCGCTGTCTCTATGGCCGGTCTAAACTCTGCATATTTTCTGGCTGGTTCCGGAATAAACCACCTGCCGAAAGGAACTTTCTCCGCGACCCGCACCGCTTTACCGGCTGCCTCTCTGAACCTGGTCTTTTCTTCTATAGAGGTTTTAGCTCCCCTCCATGTCTTTTTACCTAACCATTTCCCGCCTGTTAGACCCGCGCCTTTAGCCAAGCCGATGGCTGCACTGGCTCCCATTGCTCCGGTTTGCAAGCCGACCGTAAAGCCCAGAAAAAGAAAAACAATAATGACGAAGAAAGGAAAAACCTGATCAAGCCAGCCGACGGTTGTCGCTTCAATACCAGGCATATTCAACTTGCCGACAAACGTCTGTTGAAGAACGCTGAAGCTGTTCATGGCCAGATAAAGGAAAAAGGCGATGGGAATGCCGACAATCGACCACTGAATCAGCTGCTGCCACCACATATCCCAGAATTTCTTGGTGGCCGGCAGAATCCAGAAAACAAAAGCTAAAGGAGATAAAATGGTCAAAACCCAAATAACAACGTATCGTATCAGGAAAATGGCGGCGAAAAGAAAAAAAGCGAGGCCCATGGCAAGGTTGACCACGATTTGAGTCACTGCCTGCATAAGCAGTCCCGCTCTTTCAGATAAATTGCCGCTAAAGCTGAATAAAATTTTAATCACCCCCTGACCGAAACTGGTCACACCAGTACCGATTTCGCTAACTGATTCTCCGATTCCTTCTAAAAAGAAATTCATAACGATATTGGCGGCGTCGACGATCAAACCGACGAAAACAGGGGCGAAATTGACCAGTAAGGCGATAAGAATCAATTTGGCAAAAACTTTCTTGCCGGCATAATCCCCCACTTTCAAAGCAATGGAAAGAGCGATGAAAACCAAGAAAATAACCAAAAGCAAATTAACAAAGTCCTTGGTGATATCCAGCCCCATGGCGACTATTTCATTGGTAGTATAGCTCAAACTCATAAAGCCGGGGCTGATAATCCAGTCCAAAACAGCTCCCGATATCTGACAGAACAAGCCGGAAATTAAAACAATAATGCCTATAATGAGAGCGATGAGAAGCGTGGGAAGGAATAAGAAAACACTGGTCATATTTTTTAAATTAAATTCATAAAACCTGGCCTTTAATGACAATTATTGATTTGGGACAAGGATAACAATCTCCGACCCAATTGCGGGGATTTACATAACTCCAGACAGATACGAAACAGCTTCCGCAGCGGCCGATGGGATTATCAAGAAGATTATTGTCGTTGGCGGCAATCACTTCGCATTTGTCGCCGTTAAAATTATCTCCGCTGAATAAAACAGCGAAAAAGCTTCCCTTGGGATCGATTTGTATTGACCTGACATTTTCATCTAAATCTCCCAGATTGTTAATTTTTCTTATTTCAGCGTCACCACCGGGTCTTATAGAATCGATTGATGTCGTGGCAACGCCTTCCGGACAAAGACCTCCTTCGTTGTAATTAGGACAGGAATATAAAACCGCTCCTTTGGCTTCGCCTGAAACAGCTGTCGTGACTTTCTTGAAAAGAGTGAACGACCTGGCCGTAAAATCGAAATTGGGCAGATAGTCAATGGCATTATAAGGCGGATCTGTAACAAGTTTGCCCTCGCCACCGAAATTGTCTTTTTCATGCAAAATCAAGCCGTATTCGTAAACATCGTAGACCAATTCTCCGTCTTGCGTTCTGGCGCCGGGTATGCTGAAAAAAGTGTTGTCATCTTCTTTAACCGCAAAATTTTCGAATTTTCCCGAGAAAGTCATTTTCACACAGGAATCATTTCCTCCCGGAGCCATTATTTCTTTCAACTTTTTAGCTGCTTCAGTCTGTTTTTCCCGGTCATTACTTTTATAATCATCAATACAGTCCTGAATATCACTGCTATCCACCTCGTAACTGCAAACGTAAATTCCCGACGATATCATCGGCCTTAAGGGATCCAATTTCGTTATCTCCAATTTGAGCAGTTGAGGGTTAATGGTGTTGAAAATAAAATAAGCGGAAAGTAAAATAATTGCGCCCAAGAAACCGGAAAAAATTCCGCTTTTTGCCGCGCCGAGTTTGGCCGGTTCGCCGACTGAAGTCAAATAATTAATGCCGTGATAAACCACCACGCCGAAAATTACCAGGCCGATGAGGAAAACTGCCAAACGGAAAATATAATTAACGTATTCCGGCAGACCCGTGCTGATAGTTTCGGGCGTAATTTCTTCCATTCCGGGAATGTTCGGATAAGTAAGTTCTAATGAGCTTGTTTCGGCAGCCGAAAGAAAACCAAAAGGCGAAAGAAGAAGATAAAGAATCAAAGCTGAAAAAATAATTGTTTTTCCCATAAGAAAACTCTCTAAATTCATTCTAATATATTAATTATGTTTTTGGAAGCTTCTTCTATATTGGCTTTGATTTGCTGAATTCTCGCCAGATTTCCTTCAAGCTGGCCTATACAAGGATTGCCGCCGGTCGGCTTCTGGCTTACGCAAGAAGGAAAATTCAGCAAAGCGGTCAAGTTCGCTCTGGAAAGCGATTGAAAACCGGGAATCTTAATCGAAACTTCTTTACTATAACTGAGATTGGAAAGAGGAATGGCCGGCAATTCATATCTTATTTCTTCTGCCAGTATAATTTTCTTCACGCTGTCGGGCCAAGGAATGGAAATATAGTCCGGCAAGCCGACAAATTCGTTTAAACTAATCGAAGGAATATTAATCGACCCTAAAGAAATGACCAGTGACGGAATCTGAAGGCATTGTTTTGTTTCGTCTAGCGGCTGAACCGGAATCAGTTCCTCCCACTCTTGCCTTAATCTTTCTCTTTCTTCGTCAGTCAAAGGCTCTCCCGGAATCTCTCCCGGAATTTCTCCCTCTTCAACACCTGGCCCTGGTCCTCTTTCCGGAAATAAAAGCCAGCCGATAATGACGATAAAAATCAAAACCGCTATGATTGAAGCCGCTATAATGTCTCTTTTTCTATTCCTCAATAGTGCCATAACTTTAGATTATTGTATCACGATTAGTCCGCTACTTCTTCTCTAAAAGGCAGGAAATCGCCGATGCAGATACCTAGCTGGTAGTTGGCATTTATATGATCTTCGATCTCTTTTATTATTTCCTGAACGCGCTGATTAATTTGACCTTTAATAATACTGGCCAATTCTTGATTTATTTCCAAAGCCGCCGCATCAAGCTTCATCTGAATTTCTTTTTGAAGAGTCAGATTGACCGTTTCTTCTATTTTTTCAATCTGATTGCTCACCTGCTGGAGGTTGTTTTTCATATTTCCGCAGAATTGATTGAGGTCCTTGCAAGCGCCAATTTCCGGCAGTTTAGGAAATTCAGGCCAGGAAAAAACGAAATCCTCGATAACAAAACTGATACTGGGAAGGTCAAGATGCTTGCTGAATTCGATGCAGCCCGAAACATCAAATTTAAGCCAGGCAAGTATCATATCAAGCAAAGTTCCCAAAAAATTTCCCCAGCCGTAATTAAAATCAACGCCCGAAAACCTGAAAGTGGTTTTCAACCGAGGCATTCCCGGCCAATTATATTCCACTTTCGGAGTGATAAGATTGCCCAAATTGGGCAATTTGGAAAGTTTGAAAGGAGTAACACTGTATTGGATTCCGCTCAGTTCAACGTCCGGCAGAGGCACGACGACCGTCACTCCCCCGCCGATGTCAATATTCAATTCGCCCAAATCCACGGGAGGAATTTTTATTTCCGGTATATCAAGATAAGGCAGTTGGAATTTGAAATCCGGAAACATATTGGCGCAGTTATTCAAATTGCAAAGCTCCCAATCCGGCAAAACCAAATCTTCAAATTTGAAACTGGGAAATCTGATGTCAACTATAGACCAAGAGCCGATTCTAAGAGTAATTTTTGGCAGATTAATATCGCGGATTTTCACTTTGGGAAAAGATATTTTGAGAACGGTCGGGTAAGAAGAGGAACAGCCCGGCAAGCTGGCCGGATAATTAAACATTTTTTGGGAAATTGGCAGAGAGGGTACGGAATATTCGGGAGATTCATATTCTTCGGGAATAGAAAATTCTCCGGTAAAAAGAGGCAAAAACTTGCACGGTTCCGGCACTGCGGGCAGATTTTCCACTTCTACCCCTGTTTCTATCAATTCGACATATTCTTCTTTTAATTGATCGCATCTGTCCTGCAGAAGAGCCAGATTGCAATTCGCGGGAACCGTTTCTCCTTGTTCTTGGAATAATTTTTCGCATTGCGCTTTTTGAGAGGCCTCTCTTTGCGCCGGACTGCCCAAAGATTGGCAGATAGCGGGCAAAGTGCAGGCATTGGTATTGTGATAAATAATCCTATATATGGAAGTGCAAATTGGATATTGTTGCCAAAGAGCGTCGCATTTATTGACGACCGCCGTATAAGCTGTTACCGCATCGTAACATTTAGCATCAGGCACCCCCAATAATAAATCCCGGGACATGGCCAAACATTGGTTTTTCGCTTTTTTACAGGGATCGCCCGTGAAAAAACCTATAACGTCATCGGCCCAACTCTGATCTTTGTCGCACTTTTTTTTGGCATCATTGCAGTCCTTTTTCATTTGCGCGCACGGGTCTGTCAGGCAAATTTCTTCTGCAATTTCTTGCCCTTCGGTTCCTGCTGCTGCTTCGGCGGCTGCTTCAACTGCTGTTTCCGCAGCTGCCGCCGCTACTTCCGCTGCATCTGCCGCTGCTTCCGCTGCTGCTACTGCGGCAGCAGCAGCTTCTGCCGCAGCTGCTTCGGCTGCAGCTTTTTCTTCCTCGGGTGCTGCTTCTGCCGCGGCTGCTAATTCTTCTGCTCTTGCGGCTGCTTCTGCCGCGGCAACGGCTGCTTCTTCCGCGGCAACGGCTGCTTCTGCCGCGGCAACGGCTGCTTCTTCCGCGGCTGCCGCCAATTCTTCTGCCGATGCTTCCGTTGTTTCTCCTCCTTCTGGCAATGTCGATTCATCTCTCCCATCGCAGGGATAAGACAAATCAGCACATATCAGAGGCAGCAATGCCTGTTCATAGAATATCACGTTATTCTTGCTGATTTCTGCCGGTATTTCCTGGCATTTTTCCATCAGCCAGGAAAACGTTTCAAAAAACCAGTTGTTCTCGATAGATTCTGCTTTTTCGAATTCCCCTTCCAAAAAATCCAAGTCTATTTTAGGAGGCAAATAATCGGGAAAATTAAAATCCGGGCAGGTCAATTCCAGTAAAGGAGCTTTGGGAACCATTGGCGGAGAAGGCGTATTAAAAACAATGGGCTGATGGGAAATATCAACGGTTGTTCTTGCTCCGACAGAGGCCACCTCGACTTGGGGAAAATTGATCGTCAACTCCGGCAAATCAATCCTGAAAGAAGGAAGTTCGCCGAGCTGCGGCGTTTCAATTGTTGCCGGCAAGCCTAAATTAATGTCTCTGATGATAACGTCTCCGAGTTTCAAATCGGCTAAACTGACTCCTCCTTTGAATTTGATTTCTATCGGTTTTTGTACACCGGGGTTCAAACAAGCCATAAAATCGAAACCGAATCCCTGGCTGCAATCGGCATGGCATTGATTAAGGTTGCAATACAGATTACTGGCATTTTCGCCGAACTCGATGATTTTTCGGCTTTCTTCAAGAAGCGTTTCCAAATTTTCTCTTAATTCCTCATCTGCCTCCGGCTTGAGAATTTTCGTTTCCTCTATTAAAAGCTGCCTCAAACGGGATATCTGCGCCGCTTTGCTTTTGATTTCTGACTGCTTTTCCTCAATTTTTTTTCTGACTTCTTCAGGGCAGGGATTGCCGAAAACCCCTCCCGCAGTACAATAAGTGACACCGACTTCTTCAACGCCAACGCTGCCCTGCCGGCATTGAGATTGCATATTTCTGCAATTGCAGCCCTCGGTTGACAGTTTAGCAAATTCCTGGTTGGAAAAATCCAATTCCTGCACGGCCAAGGCCAGTTCCGAAGACAGATAGATCACCCTCTGGGAAAAACTAGGCATAAAATAAAGCGGCAGCTGCTGGGCGAAGATTTCTATTTTGTTTTTAACGGCTGATTCGTTGAATTTCAAATCATACCACATCAAACAGGAACCGCTTAAAAACAAAACCAATAAAAAGCAGAGAATGATTTTATTTTTATTCAATTGTTGTTTTAAATCCGACATGACAAATATTTAGTTGCTGCCGCAGTAATAAGCGGCGCCGATGCCGATATGGATATGATCGTAATGGCCCGGCACCAGATAAAGAATAAAAGCCGAAGGAAAGCATTTTTTGGCTGCCGCGATTATTTCATAAGCGTATTTCTTTTCATAAGGATCACTTATTCCTATATCAAGGGCGTAAGAAGCCCTTTGATAGCGGCAAGTCGGCCCGCCGTAATGGGCGGAAACCGTTTCTTTGCCGTCTTTGACCGTATAAGTATGACTGCAGCCCCCGATTGTTTGAGGACCGGATTCCCAACTACAGGTTCCCAGATAAAGTTTGCTGTCGGAAATGCTGGTGATTCTGCCCAAGGTTTCTTTTATGCCTTTTTCTTCCTGAACCTTGTCCAATTCTTCCCGCATGCAGGCAAGAAGCTCTTTCAAGGGCTCGGAAGCATCCTTGTATTGATTATGTATTTTTACGTCGGGATTACAAAGCCAGCCCTTGGGACAATTGTCTTCCGAAGGCAAGACCGCGTATTTCTCCGGGAAAAGGACGAAAATCGGCCTTTCCTTAAAAACCGAGGGGAAAGCCGGAGGTTCCGCTCCGGAAGAACTGCAGCAAAAGAAATTCCTCGGGTGGCAGGTATTGATTACCAAGTTGTCCGGCCCGTAACTGCCCACGACTGCCTGGCAGTTTAACAATTGCCAGTCCGGCGTTGATTCCAAGTCGCTGATAGAACCGTAGCAAAGGCCGAGAGACGACCCTAAATTCCGCAGATTAAGGTTATTGTCTTCGCCCTGCAAAAGATAATCGATTTTGGGAAATATCTGCTTGGTTTCCTTGAAAACAGCCAGAATTTCATCTTCGTTCTTTTTAATGTTTTCCGCGGTTTTTTTCATTTCTTCCCGGACTTCATTGCTCTCACAGGCGTAACCGACGCAAACTCCAACCCCCTGAAGGCATTTCGATTTGGCAAAAGGGCAGCAAAACCAGGTAAAAGGATTGATGCTGCATACTTTATAACAAGGATTGGGAATGCAGGAACATATTACCGAACAATTCTTTTCATTGCATTTGGAAACCAAGTCCGCCATATCCCTGATTTCTTTCATTGTTTCTTCAATCAAATAGCTTGTTTGTTCCATTTTGATTGAAAGCAAAATGGCCAGTTCCCTGCTTTGGTCGATGACTTCGCCGACCGGAAATTCAACCGGGCAGCTGGCCGATTCAAGAACGAATTCCGAAGACACTTCGGGAAAAGAAAAATCTTCCGTAGAAAAATCAGCCGCCGAAAGTTCCGGAAGATTGAAAACCGTGCCGCCGGCCAGGCAATAAAAAGTCAAAGGGTCGCCGCGGCTTTCAAGATAACTCGGTAAAGCCGTCACCTCCCCGCCCTGCTCCTCATAGAATTGCTTAATGCTTAAATATTCGCTTAAAGAATAAATTCCTTTGGTCTGGGATTGGCAAGCCAGAATTTCCTGCTCTATCTCGGCAAAACCGCTCAATTCAGTTTCCAATTTCTTTTTTTCTTCGTTGATTTTCCGCTGGAATTCCAGGAGTTCTGCCGTTTTTTCGGAGTTAATTTCCAAGATACGGTTTATTTTGTTCCTGACTTCTTGAAAGCAAGGGTCTCCGGAACAGCCGATCGGCAGCGTTCCGCTGGTAAAATCGGTGCAAAAAGCTTTGACATTGCCGCAGTCGCATTTATCTGTCAAAGTTTTCAGATATTTGTTCAAATCGGAAATTCTTTTGATGACGGTACCGTCAATCTCTATCTCCTCTTTGAAAAAATTTTCAAGGTCTTCATATATTTTTTCAATCCCATCAGTTCTTTCTTCTTCCCAGATGCCGTTTTTCACTGCCTGGCCGAGCGGCAATTCCCTGAAAATCAAAGTCATTTTATCGCTGTCAATTAAATCCGAATCTGAAAAGGAAGGTCTTCCCACCTGTTCCAAAGGACCGAAATGGAAAACCACCAATTCGGGATTGATGGTGGTTAAAATAATATAAGAAGAAAGCAAAATGATTATTCCCAGAAAAGCGGCTGAAATCCGCTCTTTGGCTGCCGTCAGCCTGGCCACCTGGCCGGTGGAAATCAAATAAAGGACGCCGCCGTAGACCAAAGATCCAAAAAGAATCAAAATAGCAATAACAATGCCCAGATTGAAAACATAGCTGACGTATTCGGGCAGGCCAGTGGTCACGGTCTCCGGCTGTATTCCTTGGATTTCCGGATAATCGATTTCCAATTCTCTTACCGCCTCCTCTTCAGCCGAAACTCTTAAGGAAAACAAAGGAAATAAAAAGAAAAGCAACAGGCAAAAAAGAAAAACAAGTTTTAATAGATTCTTCTTAGAAGACATTAATGCATTATATCAAAAACAGAATTAAAATAACAATCAATGTATAAGTTTAATCCATATTGAGCTTAGCCCGGCTTAGCACAACAAAAATAAAACAATGGCAGTTCCTCTGCCATTGTTTTATTCCGGACTTTCGTTTTTTTTCTCCTCCGGTTTTTCCTCTTTCTCGGCCTCTTTTTCCGCAACGGCCGGTTTCTCTTCTTTGGCCGCTTCGGGTGGGACCGGAGCCGCTTCTTCTTTTTCCGGAGGAGAAGAAGAGGATTTATTCTCTCCACCCTCCGGAGGAGAAGAAGAAAGTTTACTTTCTTCGACCTTCTCTTCGAGTTTTTTGGCTTTTTTATGCTTGGGAATTTTCTTTCCTTCAATGATTTTTTCCGAAACCAATAAATTGTAAACCGTGGCCAACGGCTGAGCGCCGACAGAAATCCAGTATTTGATCCTTTCCCCCCTCAAAACCTTTTCCTTGGTCAAAGGATTGTAAAAGCCGACCTGTTCGATAAAACGGCCGGAGGTTGACGACTTGGTTTTTTCAACAACTACTATTTTGAATGACGGCTGATTTTTTTTGCCGCTCCTTAAGAAACGAATGACTAACATATTTTAATGATTTAATTTTATCAAGTAAGGAAAATAATCTACCAACCTTTGATTTCCAAAGCGTTTTTGGC
>DATKWJ010000007.1:0-25423 GCA_035529635.1 Patescibacteria group bacterium | reverse complement strand
AAGAATTGTATTATGCGGGTCTGGATAGGTTGTTAGCCAAAGGTCTGATAGATGAACAGGAATATCAAGAAAGACTAGCTTTAAAATGAAAAACAAATCCTTTACCCTTATTGAGTTATTGGTGGTCATCGCCATTATCGGCCTGCTGGCCAGCCTTGTTATCGTTAACCTGACCGGCACAAGAAGCAAAGCCAGTATTGCCAGGGGCTTGCAGTTTAGCCAGAGTATATATCATGCTCTTGGTTCTGAAGCAGTCGGTGTCTGGAGTTTTGACGAAGGTTCGGGTACAACCGCCAATGATGCTTCAGGGTACGGCAATAACGGAACTTTGACTAATTTTATTTCTCCTCATGGCTGGACAACCGACACTCCTTCTGGTAGCGGCTATTCTTTGAGTTTTGACGGATCGAATGATTACGTTAGAGTGTCTCATTCCGACCTTTTATCGAGTAAAATTTTTGGTACTTCTGAAGTTTTTACCCTGACAGCTTGGGCTTATCCTAAAGCTTGGGCTGATTGGACTGCAATTATTAATAAAGCCACTGGGGGTTCGTGGAGCAATACAACATCAGGAATGTGGGCAAGTAATGATTCTGGTTTTAGATGTGTAATGGGAAGTAATGTTTCTGGTAATCCTTCCGGCAGCTCTATTGGAATTTCATATAAACCTCCGCTTAATATTTGGTATCACATAGTTTGTACGGCAGATGGAACTTATCTGACAATGTATGTAAATGGTAATTATCGGGGCAGAACAGCAATAGCAAATTTAACATACCCGCGTTCAGAGAATACCGCACCCCTTGTTTTTGGAAGAAGATGTGAAGGTTGTAGCCCAAGTTTCAACGGCACAATAGACGAAGTCCGCATCTATGAAAAAGCCCTGGAAACAGCCCAGGTAGAGGAACTCTATTATGCCGGTCTGCAAAAACTTTTGAGTGAAAGAAAAATCAACGAACAAGAATATCAATTAGCGATAAATAATTAATATGCTATCTTCCCGCATTGCCAATATTATCGCCGTTATCCTGCTGGGAATAATGTTTCTGACAGCTGTTTTCAGCATGAAAGGAGATTCCCTGACTTTTGACGAACTCGCTCATATTTCAGCCGGCTATTCATATCTCGCCAAACAGGACTACCGCTTGAACCCGGAACATCCCCCTCTGATCAAAGACATTCCTGCTCTTCCTCTGCTTTTTCTCGATCTTAATTTCCCCGACACCGGTTCAAACTGGCTGCAAAAAGAAGCTGCTCCTGCCTGGTGGGTTCAATTCGACCTCGGCAATGAATTCCTTTACCATTCCGGCAACAACCCGAGAGAGATTATCTTTTGGTCCCGCTTTGCCATGATTTGTTTCCTGATAATCCTCGGCTGGCTTCTCTTTTGGTGGACTAAAAAAATCGCCAATAATACCGTGGCTGTCGGCGTACTAACTCTTTTCGCCTTCTCCCCCACTTTCCTGGCTCACGGCCGGCTCGCCAACACGGATGTCGGGGCTGTTTTCGGCGGTTTGCTGGCCATTATTTTCTGGCTTTGCTTTCTCCAGAATCCTTCTTGGAAAAACACTTTATTGGCCGGCCTGACGTTCGGAGTGGCCATGCTTTTTAAATTTTCCCTTGTTCTGCTTATTCCTTTTTTCGCCGTCATCACCGTGATTTACGCGCTTTTATTTTCGAAATCCCTTGTTTCTTATCTGGGAAAATCTCTTCTGGCCGGCCTGGCCGGATTTATTCTGGTTATTTGGCCGGTTTACCAATTTCATATTTGGCATTATCCGGCGGAACAACAGCTTCGGGATACTATAGCGGATATCTCTTCCCATCCCGTGCCGATTCTTAAAGATTTGGTTCTTTGGATGACCGGTCAGGAACCGCTCCGGGCACCCGCTCAGTATTTGAGAGGGCTTCTGATGGCTTCCCAACGGACAATGTGGGGAAACACGACCTATTTCCTCGGCCAAATTTCCGCCGGCAGCTGGCGCTATTATTTCCCGCTGCTTTATCTTTTAAAAATTCCGGCTGCTTTCCATCTTCTTACTCTCTCCGCTCTGGCCGCTTTTTCGGCTACCCTCTGGAAAATAAAAAAGCAAAAAAAGATTTTAAATTATAGCCGTCAATATTTCTGGGTTATAACCCTGTTTTTATGGATTGCTGTTTATTGGACATCAGCCATTGCCGGCAATCTGAACATCGGCATCCGCCATCTGCTGCCTGTTTTTCCTTTTATTTACATTCTGGCGGTTTTCGGAGTTTACCAAGGATTTAAACTCGTTAAGACGCCGATCAAGCGCCGGATACTGGCTTCTTTCTTCCTTCTACTTTTCTTCTGCTACGCTGTCTCTTCCCTCTCCGCTTTTCCCCATTATCTTTCTTATTACAACGTCTTCGGCGGAGGAATCAAAAACGGCTATAAAATTGCCGTTGATTCTAATTACGACTGGGGCCAGGATTTCTATCGTCTTTTGGCCTTCGTGGAAAAAGAAAAAATAGAAAAGATATATCTTGATTATTTCGGCGGTGAAGATCCGGTCTTTTGGCTGGGAGAAAAATATATCAAGCTCAATCCCAAAGAAATAAAAGAACCGCCCCATGGCTGGCTGGCGGTTTCTTTAAATCAGCTTATGGGCGGCATAGCCGAACCAACAACCGGATTTGACCAGGAAACAGGTTATTACAGTTGGCTTAAAAATCAGACGCCAGCAGCCAAAGCCGGCCATTCGATATTTATATATTATCTAGATTAGTCCTTGTATTTAGGATTGGCGAAATTGCCGAATCTCAATTCTATATATTCCAAATCCCCCTTCTTCTCAGGCGGGATTTTTTCTTCCAGGACCGCCTTTAATTTTGTCAGCTGCCATTCTACGTTTTCCTGCAGATTGAAGTAAATTTCCCAACCTTTAACGGTTGAAACCGTCAGTTTTTTCCCGGCAGAAATTACGAATTCTTCAACAAGAATATTCAAATCTTCCTTAAGTTCGGAATCTATCTGCAGAATGGCCGCCAAATCGCTTTTTTCAAGCACTTTCGCACCGAGCCGGATTTCTCCGGTAAAATCCAAAACTTTTATCTGCGACCAAACGCTACTGGCCGATGATTTCTCCTCGAAAATAACGCCTTCCTTATCTAAAACAAAATATTTATCCGCCCAGTAAAAAACCGCCACTCCTTCTCTTTCGATAATTGAAAAATCCAAAGTTTCCGGAAAGATTCTCTTAATTTCAACTTTGGCCGCCCCGGGAAATCTTTCCAAAATATCTTTTTTTATGGCGTTCAAATCCGCCAAAAAAATGCTTTGGCTGGGGAAAAACAATATCTTCTTTTCCAGTTTTTCATTGATCAGCAGATTCAGCTGTTCCTGGGAAATTTGCCGGCAGCCGGCCAGTTTGACTTCTTTAATCTGGAAAAACTCAGATAAAAACAGGAAATAGAAAAGAGAAAAAGAAAAAGCCAAAATCAAAAATCCCAGCCATAAACCGCGATTCTTGTAAACCGGCTTTCTTTTTTTATAACGGTGCAATTTTCTGTACTGTTTTCTTCCCATGATAATTATGTTCAAAGGCCGCGTTTTATTTTTCTTATCTTTTCAAAAATAAAAGTCAGCCAATATTTCTTTGATAAAGGAAAATCCTGAGTTTTAGCGTATTCATAAGGCTGGCCGCCGAAACCCATTTTGAATAAAGTCGGGCCGGCCCAGGGATGCTTCGGTTCGGCTTCCGGATTAACGTATCCCCAAAAGTCATACGAAAGACAGCCCCTTTTTTTCGCTTCTTTTATAGCTTCCCACTGCAGAAGATAAGCAATCGGCAACCGATGATGTTTGGGAGATAAAGCAGCCTGATGGTAAAAGCCGACGCCGGACCAGAAAACAACCAGAGCTGAAGCAACGATTTCTCCCTGATATTTGCCGAAAAACAATAAAACCTGATTGTCTTTTTTCAAAACGTCGAATTCATTCTGCACGAACGGCAGAGAAAAAGGAACGAATTGCCGGTAGCCGGCCACTTGCTGATTGAGTTTTTGGTAAAGCTCAACGCTCTCCCTTTCGTCGCTCTTTAGAATATTGAAATCCCGGTTGTTCTCAGCTTGGCGGATGAGATAACGGGTGGTTTTCCGCATCTTCGCCAAAAGCTCTTCCAAAGAAAGTGAAAGATCAAGTTTCCAAGTCGCTTCGTAGGCGCTGGCGTGCATGGGAGATTGCCTAAATCCCGAATCCTTGAAAATATCAAGGTTTTCCCGATTTCTTTGCCATAAAGGATTCATCCGGATAAAGCTCGCTTTTTCTTCTTTCCCGATTTCCATAAGTTTTTGTAGTAAAACCGCCAGAATTTCTTTTTTCGCACCGGAACCTTCAATCATGACAGGCGCATGCTGAAGCAGAAGAAAAGTGCCTCTTTTGGCCGTTATCTTCGCTGTCAGAGCAACGGCGCTGAGCTTTTCCTCATCGTAGACACCGAACCGCCAAATCTTGTTCCCTGTTTTAATATGAAATTCTCCCCAATTCCAAGATTGGAGAAAAGTTTTTTCGCGGCAAAGGCTGAGAAAATTTTCCCAAACAGTTTTGTCCCGAATTTCTTTTATTTCCATGGCTTCAAAAAATCAATTATCTTTTCAGCTTGCCGCCGGGAAATATTGATATGAGTCGGCAAATTCAAAGTTTCCCGGGCTAATTTTTCAGCTATGGGACAGCTGCCGTTTGCGTACCGCATTTTGTCCAATTTCGTATCATGAGGGGCAATGGCCGTTGTGTACCAGTCCCCTATTAAAATATTTCTCCGCCAGGCGCTTTCAATTATTTCATGGGCTTTCGGATGTCTGACGGCAAATCTCAAATAAACCTGCTCTGTTTCCGGCGGCAGGATAAAAAAAGTATTTTTCAGTTCTTGCCGATAAAATTCGGCGATTTCCTTCCGATGTTTATTGAATCTTCCCAGTTTTTCAAATTGCTTGAGAACAAGAACTAATAAGGCTTCAGGCATTTTTTTGGGAAAATAACCGGGTCTCCAGCCTCTTTTTTCCCTCCAATGCACGGCTTTCGACAAAATTCTAAGCCATTGAAATAAAACCAGCAAATATTTCCCTAAAATTTTATAAGTCGGCAAAATCAGCCAATTCATCAAAACCGGATGTAAAAGCTGCTGTTTTATCCAAAAATAGGAAGGATAGCCGATCTTGTCCCGATATTCTCTTAATCTCTCAGCCAGCTCGTCGTCATTAGTTGCAGCCAGGCCGCCGTAAACCGAAGAAATGATTTTATCGCGGGAAAAGCTGAAAAAAGCCGCTTGGGCGAAAGTTCCCGCCAGTTTGCCTTTGTATTCCGCGCCAAGAGAATGAGCGCAGTCTTCAATCAAAATTAGATTATGCTGCCGGCAAATCTCCAAGATTTCATCCATCTCGGCCGGCAAGCCGAAAGTATGCTGGACTATCACTGCCCGGCTCTTCGGAGTGATTTTTTTCTTTAAATCTTCAATATCGATATTGAAAGTTTTTTCGCTGCAGTCCGTGTAAACCGGTTTAAGTCCGGACCATAAAATCGGATTAACTGCCGCATTGCAGGTAAAGGCCTGAAGCAGAACTTCTCCTTCTTTCGCCAACCCCAGCGAATTCAGAATTCCCATCAAAGCCGAACGGCCGCTGTTGAAAAATATCAAATGTTTTACCCCCAAATACTTTTTGAATTCCTCTTCCGCTGTTCGGTTCTGCTTATCGTTTTTCTTCCAGCGCCAGGGCTGAAAAAGCAATTTAAAAGCCAGTAAAACATCGTCTTTCTCCGTATTGGACGATAAGGATATGGAAATGGGGCGGAAATTCATCGTTACTTGTCTTTTATTAAAAGTTTGGTTAATTCTTCGGCTATTCTGCTTTCCAAAAGAACCACATCTCCTTCCCGGCAAAAATCTCTGATTTTTTCGAAAATCTCTTTCGCTCCCTCTAAAAATACCGCTTTCTCCCCTGCTTCTTCTTTTATTTCCTTAAATCTGTCCTTGGTGGTGATTATGGCCAAATCGCAGACTTCGTTTATCTTTTTTCCGATTTTCCGATGTATTTCTGCCGAAGCGCCGGCCAATTCAATCAAGCACGGCATGATAATAACTTTTTTACCCGGCCAAACTTTTAAATATTCCAAATGGGCGATTACTCCCGTAGGATTGGCCGAATAAGTGGCGTCAATGATATTTAAGCCGGCCGTACCCGGCTTTAATTGCATTCCCGACTGCCATGTTTCAATCTTGTTGGCATCTTTGGCAATATCCTTCAAGGACATTCCCAAGTTTTTGGCGCAGCAGGCTGCCGCCAAAACATTGTAAATGTTATGGACACCGAGAAAATTCAAATTGAAATCAGCATAATCGCCCTCTTTTGAAAATAATTTGAAGGAAGTTGATTCCTTCTCCATTTTTATGTCATTCGCCCATAAATCGATCGTTTTTTCGAGAACATTGCTCATGGAATAAAGTTTTATGTTTTTCAGCCTCGAATTGCAGCGTTCGATTTCTTTCTCCCGGATCAGAGAATTATCGTAATTTAAAATAATCAAACCGTCCTCCGGCAAACTTTCAATCAATTCCTCTCCCCCTTCGGCTGAAAGCAAATTTTCCATGCTGCCGAAAGTCGCCAGATGCTGTTCATTAACGCCGGTGACAATGCCGATTTTCGGCCGAACGATATCGCATAATAATTTTATCCCCCCTTTATTATAGGCCCCCATTTCAACCACGAATATCTCATGTTCTTCGGTCAAATCATAAAGAATGCACTGGGAAATGCCGATTTCAGAATTTTGGTGGTCTCTTGTCTTTAAAACTTTGTATTTTTCGGATAAAATCGTCGCCAAAAATTCTTTGACAGAGGTTTTACCGTAGCTGCCGGTAATGCCGATAACCAGTAAATTTCTGAACTTACTCCTTTTTTCTTTGGCTTGTTTGATTATCTGATCGCGCAGAATAACGGTTAAAGGCTGGAAAGATAAGATTAAAACAGAGCAAAAAACCGGCAGTAAAATATCTAAAAGCAACAAAATTTTAGCAAACTGCAAAAGAGAAGAACTGAAAGCAAAAAGAGAAGATAAAACCAACAGTTCAAGGGAAAGACCGACGCTCAGAATAATGCCGGTTTTTTTCGTCAAAACGGGTATTTTAAGCTTTCTTTGAGAGACTCTTTTAAAAGCCAGAAGGCTCTCAATCAAGAAAATTATGAGTATTGAATAAATTAAAAAATTCTTTAATGATTCAGATTGGCCGAGCAGACCGCTTAAAGCCAAAAGAATCAACAACTTGACGAAAAGCAATTTGTTCAAAATAATCTTCTTTCCTTTTTCCGTCCGGAAAAAATCAATAAATCTTCCGATATGATATTCTTTCAACTGCCAAAGATAAACCCAGAACAAAAATGATTTGGTGGTCCGAATAAACCAAAAAAAAGCGAGGATATTAAACATTTTATTTTATTCTTCCTTTAAAAATTTTAAAATAAGGCCGGCCAACTTTTCCGGTTCTTCCAGATGCGGGCTGTGGCCCACTTTAGACATGACTTCCAATTTTGAACCGCTGATTTTTTCTTTGAAAATATAGGCGTATTTCAACGGCACCATTTTGTCGTTCTTCCCCCAAACTATCAAAGTTTTCGTTTTTATCCTGGACAAGTCCGGCAGCAAATCTTCATTAATGACCCTTTTGACGGTTTCTTTCATTACGCCCTGAGCTTTAACGTAATCTTTTTTCCGCAAGAACGAATAAAAACGATTCCTGGCGCCGTCTCTGAATCTTGCCGAATGTTTTGAAGAAAACAAAGCATTGCCGATTTTAGCCAGCCAGAAAATCATCAATGTTTTCAAGCCGGGTTTCGGCCTGATGCCGGCTGAAGCGCATAAAATCAGGCTTTTCACCTTTTCCGGTTGTTCTCCGATAAATTTGATGGCGATTCGGCCGCCGAAAGAATGGCCGATAAGATAAAACTCGTTCAATTTCAATTTCTCCGTGAATTTCAAAATAAAATCGGTATATTCTCTAATACCCCAAGGTTCGGGCGGCGTGATACTTTTGCCGAAGCCGGGAAAATCCGGAACAATGACCCGGTATTTTTTTCCGACCAAAAGACGCTGAACCTGTTCCCAGGAATCGGACGATCCTCCCCAGCCGTGCAAAATTAAAACAGCAGGACCCTTTCCTGCAATTTTGTAGTTTACTTTTAAATTATTAATCGAAATTTGCCTTTCTTCCATTATTTTTCTTGTGACTTTTAATGATAGATGAATGAAACTTCTTCGGTCTATAAGGCTTCATCCGATAAATCTCAATCTTCAAATTCATCGCTTTCAACTTTTTCGCCAAATAATTAATAGAAGGTTTTTGATCATAACCCAGACAGATTACGTCTGGATTTATTTCTTTAATAATCTTGTAACGATTATCCTTATGACCCAATACCGCTTCATTTACCAATCCGCACTTTCTGACTTTTTTTAATCTTTTTCTTTCGCTGTTGAAAGGCCTGCATCCTTTTATCCTTTTTACCGTACTGTCCCGGGAAACGACTGTAATTAGATGATTACCATACTTTTTAGCCTGTTCCAAAAAATTCAAATGGCCGGAATGGAGGTCGTCAAAAGTTCCAAAAACAAGAATTTTTTTCATTTTTGGCTTTTTCAATCTTTCTTTCTTATTTCATTTTTCCCAACAAAAGGAACTAAAACGTCCGGTATTTTAACGCTGCCGTCTTCTTGCTGATAATTTTCCAAAATTGCGATCAAAATCCGCGGACTGGCGATAACGGTGTTGTTTAATGCGTATGGAAATCTTATCTCGCCGGATTTTTGACGATAACGGATGTTTAATCTTCTTGTCTGCCAGTCTGTCAGATTGGAATCGGAATGGGTCTCTCCGTAAGCTTGGCGGGAAGGCATCCAAGTTTCAATGTCATACATCTTATATTTGCCCGCACCCATGTCGCCGGTGCAAATCTGTATGACCCTGTGAGGCAATTTCAAATCTTTCAACATCTCCTGGGAAATTTTTCTCATTTTCTCAAGCCATTTGTTTGATTCTTTAATATCGTCCCGACAAATCACCACTTGCTCCACCTTCATAAATTCATGAAGTCTGTATAAACCCTTTGTGTCTTTCCCGTAGCTTCCGGCTTCCGACCTGTAGCACTGAGATAAACCGCACATTTTAATCGGTAAATCTTTTTCATCCAAGGTTTTATCGGCATGAAAAGCCAGCAAAGAAGGTTCGGAAGTACCTGCCAAGAACAAAGATTCCTTCGTATTCTCTCCGCCCTCCAATTGTCCGGGATTTCCTATCTGATATACCTCTTCGCGGCCGGCCGGAAAATGGCCGGAACCGATCAAAGCGAATTCCCTGAGAAGAGTGGGCGGGATAAAAGGAGTGAATCCTTTTTCCCTGATTTTATTGAAAGCATATAAAATCAAAGCAAAATGGATTATAGCTCCTTCATTTTTCAGATAATACCCCCTGAAACCGGCTGTTTTGGTGCCGGCTTTAAAGTCAATCAAATCCAAATCTTCGCCTAATTGAATATGGTTTTTGGCTTCAAACTTAAATTTCGGCAAAACTCCCCATTTTTCAACTTCCTTGTTATCCTTTTCATCCCGGCCAATCGGAGTATCTTCCGACGGAATATTGGGGACCAAAAACATCAACTCATTGAACTCCCCGTCTAATTCCCTGAATTTTTCATCCAATCTGTCGTTATTCCCGTCCAGCTCCCGCATTTTCAAAATAATCTTGTCTTTTTCTTTTTGGCTTTCGGCCCGCTGGATTTCCTTATTGGCCGCGTTTTTCTGTGCCCTCATATCTTCCAAAGCCCGCAGCGCTTCGCCTCTTTTCCTGTCAATTTCCAAAAGCTCGTCAATATCAATTTTAACTCCCTTTCTCTGACAGCCCTCTTTGACTTTTTCCGGATTTTCTCTGATGAATTTTATGTCAAGCATCGAAATAAATCTAAAGATTTATGAGAGGTGAAATGAAAATTAAAATTTTCATTGAACATATTATCTCGGCTTCATTGTCGGAAACAATATAACTTCCCTTAAACTGTGTGAATCCGTCAATAAAGCGGCTAAACGATCTATGCCCATGCCGAAGCCGGCGGCCGGCGGCATGCCGTATTCCATAGCCGTGATATAATCCTCGTCCATTCTTTGAGCCTCTTCAAAACCTTCTTTGAAAATCTTTTCCTGTTCCTCAAACCTTTTTCTCTGTTCAAGAGGGTCATTCAGCTCGGAGAAAGCGTTGGCCAACTCAAAGCCGGCGGCCAGTAATTGGAATCTGGCTAATTTCTGATTATTATCCCCTTCCAGCTGCTTGGCCAAAGGAGCCGAACCTGCCGGATGGTTAATAATGAATGTCGGCCGGATAATTTTCGGCTGGCAGTATTTCTTGTAAATTTTATCGGCAATTTCCGACTTGCCTTCTCCTTTTTCAACTTCAATCCCCATTTTTCCGGCCTCTTTTTTCAGAGCTGTTAAATTGATTTCTTCCAGATTGATTTTTACCGCTTCTCTGATCAGCTGGGAGAATTCTATCCTCGGCCAAGGCGGCTTAAAATCTATTTTCTGTCCTTCGTACTCTATCTTCAATCCGCCGAAAATATTTTTAAGCAGAACCGCGAAAAGTTTTTCAGTCAGTTTCATCAAGTCCTTATAATCAGCGTAAGCCCAGTAAAACTCCACTTGGGTAAAATCCGGATTATGGCTGCGGTCCATTCCTTCGTTTCTGAAACAGCGGGCGATTTCATAAACTTTTTCAAAACCTCCGACCAAAAGCCGCTTTAAGTAAAGCTCCGGCGAAATCCGCAGATACAAATCCATATCCAAGGCGTTCAAATGGGTCTTAAACGGCTTGGCTTTAGCTCCGCCGTAAATCGGCTGCAAAATGGGTGTTTCCACTTCCAAAAAACCTTCCTTGTCCAAAAATTCCCTGATGCCTTTGATAATAAGGGTTTTTTTCTCGAATTTATTCCTGATTTCGGGATTAAAAATCAGATCCAAATATCTCTTTCTAAAACGCTCTTCGGCATCCTGCAAACCGTGCCATTTTTCAGGCAAAGGCAGCAAGCTTTTGGCCAGCATTTTAAAGCCGGCTGTTTCGGCTGTTTTCTCCCCTTTTTTTGTTTTAAATAAAATTCCCCTTATTTCAACAAAATCCCCGATATCGAAACTTTTCAAGAAAAACTCATATTCTTTTTCTCCCAGTCCGTCTTTCTTGAAAAAGGCCTGGATTTTTCCCGTGCCGTCTTCGATATCCGCAAAAACCGAACCGCCGTGGCCGCGCAGCGATCTTATCCTGCCCGTCAAAACCACCTCTTTTTTCGAACGGGAAAGCTGACTGAAACCAGCCAGAGCTTCCGCAATCTTGTGGGTTCTTTTGGTCTTTTCCGGATAAGGATTCAAAAGCGACTTTTTAATCGCCTCCAACTTCTTTAATCTGATTTTTCTTATTTCATCGACTGTCGCCATATATTCTTATTTTACTTAAATTCCCGAAAAAATCAAAGCGGAAAGACAGATGTTCTAACGGCTAAAATACCATTCCAAGATTTCTTTGGCCACGGGTAAGGCGGCTGCCTGGACGCCTTTGACGTCTTCCACCAATACGGTCAGAACTATTTCCGGATCATCATAGGGGGCGAAAACCGTAACCCAATTATTGTAACGGTCCCTGCTCAATTCAGCTGTGCCGGTTTTGGCGGCAGCCGGGACCGGCAAAGAATTAAGTATAACGGCTGAAGCCAAAGGACTGTTTTCCCCGGTTACCGCCTGCCTCATTCCTTCTCTGATAATCTGCAGATTTTCGGAATTTATGAAATCCTGACGGATAATTTCCGCTTCAAAGCTTTCAACAGTCCGGAAAGGGGCGATTGAAGCGTCAATTATCTCTTTAACGATCTGAGGCTGATATAAGATGCCGTTATTGGCGATGGCTCCGAAAGCGACAACCACTTCCAAAGGCGTAATCAAAATATATCCCTGGCCGATGGAAAGATTGTAAGTATCGCCGTCCCACCAGCCCTCGTTGAGAGTTTTCTTTTTCCATTCTATATCCGGAACGAAACCGCTGATCTCGCCCGGCAAATCAATGCCTGTTTTTTCCGCCCAGCCGAATAATTCCAAATATTCCTTGATCTTGGTTGGCCCCAGACCGGACTGCCCTTCGTAGCCGCCGCCGACAGTATAAAAATAAACGTTGCAGGACTGGGCAATGGCTTTTTTCATATCCACCCAGCCGTGATTCGTCCAGTCCTTGAATTTATAGGTAATTTCCGGGTCATAACGGTGGGGAATCTCGATAAAGCCGTAAGTATAAATGCTTTTTTCCGGGTTGATTATGTTTTCCTCAAGAGCGGCCGAGGCGATCAAAGGTTTAATGGTGGAACCGATCAAATACCTGCCGGAAACAGCCCGGTTAAAAAGAGGGTTAAGGTTTCCGGCATCCGCCAAAAGATTTTGCAAGGATTCCGGATCTGCTCCCTTTTGGAATAAATTATTGTCAAAACCGGGCAAAGAGACCAAAGACAAGATGCCGCCGGTTTTGGGATCCATGGCTATAACCACTCCTCCTTTAGCTTCAAGTTCCTTATATTTGGCTTCCAAGGATTCTTTGGCTTTCCTTTGCAGACCGGCATCCAGCCAAAGAACCAGACTGTTGCCCGACTCGGGCAAAGAAATCACTTCTTGGGAAATCGCTTTGCCCAAGGCATCTCTTTCAATCCTCAATTTTCCCGGATTTTTCCTTAAATAGCTTTCATAAAAATTTTCCACTCCGGTCCGGCCGATATAATCAGCAATCGAATAAAATCCGGAGGCTGCCCCGAATTCTTCGCTTTTTATCTTCCCGGTATAGCCGATAAGATGGGCAAAAACCTCGCCTTCTTTGTACTCCCTGATAATGTTGCTTTTTATTTCAAAACCGGGCAAATCGTCAATCTTCGTTTCAAACATGACCAATTCCTGATGAACCAGGTTTTCGACGATTAAAACCTGGCTTGTTTCGGATTCCTCTATCTGTTTTTTCAACTCGCCTTGGTCCTTCCCGAAAAGCTTAGAAACTTCTTGTAGAATTTTTTCCCTGTCCTCCTCAGCCGGCGGAAATTTGCTTTTTTCGCAAATCAGATCGAAAGTCGATCTGTTGAAAACCAGCTGCTCCATGTTTTTATCGTAAATCACTCCCCTTTCCGACTGGATTTGATGAAAAATAAACTTGTTTTTTTCCGCCAAACGGAGGAAATCTTTTCCTTCGACCACTTGCAGCTGAAAAGTCCTGAACAGAAGAAAAAACATCAACAGAAAACAAAAAACAAAAAAACTCTGGAGAATCCTTTTCAAAAGAGGAACTTCGAATTTTTTTTCCGAAAAACCGAAATCTTTTTCTTTTTTTTCGGCCAAAGAATCCAAAAGAATCTCGTGGGGCTCTATTTCCCCATTCAAGGCAAACCGGATCTTTTTATCCTTAAATTTATCCGCCAACTGGAAATCTAACATATTTTTCAGAGATAATTCTTAAAATCAGGGAAAAACCGGCCAAAGCCAGGGTATAAAATCCGAAAAATCCAGCATTGCCCAGAGAAAAAACATCCAGGAAAAAGCCGCCAATCAAAGCCGAAAGCATTCTGTTTTGGCCGGAAGAACTGAAAATATTGATGAAAATAACGGCCAGCAGGACGAAATTGGCGATGATACCCGGCATTTTGAAATGAACCCAAAAACCGGTCTGAGTCAAAACCAAAAGATAAAAAAAGAAAATAAAAAAGACAATCTTCCTGACCATTATCAAAATTCCGTAATGACGAATAAATAATCCAGGTTTTTAATGTTGAAAAAAGGCGTTATTCCCGCTCTTTGAAAGGGGTTGGCGTCTGATTTATCTATTGTTTCGATTTCTCCCACCAGCAAACCCTGAGGATAGACGCCGGTTAAAGCCGAAGTTACGACTGCTTCGCCTTTTGAAATTTCCTCGTCTTTGGGAATCAAATCCAAATAAAATTTGAAATTTCCCTCGCCTTTTATTATCCCGTAAATTTCGCTTTCGATGATTTTCGCGTCGAAAGAACTTTCTTTGTCGGAAATTAAAATAACTTCGGAAAAATTCTCGTAAACTTCGCCGATTTTCCCCACCAGAACTTTCTGACCAGTAATAACCGGCTGGCCGCTTGAGATTCCCTCTCTTTCACCTTTATCGATCAAAATGGAATCGTGAAAAACATCTTTACTCGTCAGCCGGACAAGCATCATTTGGAATTCTTTTTCCAGTTCAAGGTTCAAGGCCTCCCTTAGAGTTTCATTTTCTTCTGCCAATTCTGCCAAAGCGGCAATCCGGCCGAGCAACTCCTCTTTTTCAAGATAGAGGCTGTTCAATTCAATTTTGCAGGTAGCCGGTTCGAAAATTCCGGAGAAAAAATCCGAAACGCTTTTCCCCGCCTGCCAGAACGTTTTCTGAACCGGCGAAGATATCAAAAAGAAAAAATTCTTAACATGTTTTGAAAAACCCGTCAGATTCAAAACAACAAAAAGAACAATTAAAAGAATCGAAAAAACGATAATTTTCTTTACATTTTGCCGTAATTTCGTCCTTGAATTAATTTTCATATGGTTCATTTTAGCATAAACACCATCCTCCATCAAAAAGGACTTGACAGAGTTCCTTGGATTAATATACTATTCTTAGAATAAAAAAGGTCGTCGCGGAGTTACGAAAAATTTTAATTATAATTAAAATTTTTATGGCAAAAGACAAACTTTTTGCTTCCTCTCTCGGCCAAGAAATCGAAGTAAATTACGATGAAGAAGAATTCTCCGGATTCGAAGAAGACCCGGAAACCGAAGAAGAGACCAAAGAAGCTGAAAAAGAAGAGGAAGAAGAGGAAGAAGAGGAAGGAAATGATGGCGGAGGCGGATGGGAAGAAGAATAAATAAAAAGATTTAATTTTTTCTCTTAAAATCGGTTTAATATCTAAAAATAAAAAATCGCCCGTTTCTACGGGTGATTTTTTATAAGACAAAAGGCGCTGGGATGGCAGCTACCTACTTTCGCGGTAAAAACCACTATCATCGGCCTTGGCGTATTTCACTTCCGAGTTCGGAATGGGATCGGGTGGGACAACGCCGGTATAACCGCCATCTCAGCGCCCTTTGCTTGCTTTGTCACGTTAACGTGACTTGGTCATTAATCACTAGCCCAGTTAAGAGGGCAAAAAAATAATGATTTATTAGTACTGCTCGGCTGAATGCGTTACCGCACTTACACCTGCAGCCTATCAACCCCGTCATCTGCGGGGAATCTAAGAGTCCTAATCTTGGGGTTTGCTTCGCGCTTAGATGCTTTCAGCGCTTATCAGTTCCCGACTTAGCTACCCAGTAATGCTCCTGGCGGAACAGCTGGTACACCAGAGGTCAGTTCCTCCCGGTCCTCTCGTACTAGGGAGAACTCCCCTCAAGACTCAACGCCTACGGTAGATAGGGACCAACCTGTCTCACGCATATTTCTCACTTATTACTAAGTGTATGGACTATACCACTATCCCACAAATATGGGACAATCGACATATTATCCAATTTTAAAAAATTGAATCGGGTGGGCCGAATTTTTCCGCTCCCACCACAGTCTCTACGGGGGAAGATGAAACTTATATAAGTTTCATCAACCTTCCCTCGGTATTACCCTCGCATTCAGGTTGTAAACGCGTTCGGGTTTCACCGATATGAGTCGATTTTTACACTCCGATGTTACCATCGAAGGCCGCCAAACTGTCTAACAGTAAACAGCTTTGGTTGACGGTTTGAACCCAGCTCACGTACCTCTTTAATTGGCGAACAGCCAAACCCTTGGGAGCTTCTCCACCCCCAGGATGAGATGAGCCGACATCGAGGTGCCGAACAGAGCCGTTGATGTGGACTCGCGGGCTCTACTAGCCTGTTATCCCCGGGGTAGCTTTTGGTTGATGATCTTCTGCGGTTCTACTAACCACAGTCGGTTCACTAAGTTCCACTTTCGTGCCTGCGCGAGTTATCCCTCTTGCAGTCAAGCCGGCTTGTGCCTTTACACGACCAGCACGATTTCCATCCGTGCCTAGCCGACCTTAATAAACGCCTCCGTTACCTTTTAGGAGGCAAGCGCCCCACTTAAACTGCCCATTAAACACTGTTTCCGCTCTGAAGCGGATTAGAATCAAGATTATGAAAGACGGGTGTTTCATTGGCGGCTCCATGCTGTCCGAAAACAACACTTCAAAGCCTACCCGCTACGCTACGCATTCAAAACCAAAATTCAATATCTAACTACAGTAAAGCTCCCGGGGTCTTTCCGTCTAGCCGTAGGTAACCGGCATCTTCACCGGTATTGCATTTTCACCGGGCTCCTCGTTGAGACAGTCCCCCAGTCGTTAAACCTTTCATGCGGGCCAGAACTTACCTGGCAAGGGATTACGCTACTTTAACACGATTATAGTTATCGCGGACGTTCACTGGCGCTTCGGTCACTCAGCCTCTCCTTGCGAAGAGACCGGCGACGTTAACGTTCCAGCACTGGTCAGGCCTCAGCCCCTATACATCTTCTTACGAATTAAGCAGGGACCTGTGTTTTTGATAAACAGCCGCCAGGGGTACTTTCGCTGCGACCCTGGCCCTTGCGGGCAGGGTAGGTCTTATTGCGAACTTACGACCACTTTTTTGCCGAGTTCCTTAACGAGGTTTCACCCGTTCACCTTGGTACATTTACACCAACCCACCTGTGTCGGTTTTGCGGTACGGAATCCGTCAGATAGTATATTTCAGACTTTTCCGGGCAATCTTGTTTTTGGAACGGCAGATTGCTCTGCCTCGGAATCCAATAACCCTTCCAAAAATTTTGACTGCGTCATCTGAAGTTTATCTGAAGGATGGGCCGGAATATTAACCGGCTGTCCATCATCCCGGCCTTTCGGCCGAAGACTAAGGCCCGCCTAACCCTTGGATGATTGTCATTGCCAAGGAAACCTTGGGTTTTCGGTGTGCCGCTATCTCAGCGGCATTGCGGTTACTCATGCCAACATTCTCACTTCTCAACGCTCCACCCGATGCCTTACAGCCGGGCTTCAACGCATTGAGAACGCTCCCCTACCCCCTGCATTTTTTGAAAAATACAGAGTCTTATCTTCGGTACTAAGCTTAGCCCCGTTAAATCTTTGGCGCAAGACTCCTTAATTAGTAAGCTATTACGCACTTTTTAAAGGATAGCTGCTTCTAAGCTAACCTCCTAACTATCTCAGGCGTCTCACTTCCTTAAAAACACTTAGCTTAGTTTAGGGACCTTAGATGAAGATCTGGGCTGTTTCCCTTTTGACCATGGAGCTTAGCCCCCACAGTCTAACTGGTACTATTTTTTTCCAGCATTCGGAGTTTGGTAGGAATATCTAGCAAAAGCCACGATATTCCTTCCAGTGCTCTACCTCTGGAAAAATTGAGGTACCGCTAGCCCTAAAGCTATTTCGGGGAGAACCAGCTATTACCAAGCTCGTTTAGCTTTTCACTTCTTACCACAGCTCATCCCAGAGTGTTGAACGGCTCACGGGTTCGGGCCTCCTCTCGCATTTCTGCGGGATTCACCCTGGCCATGGCAAGCTCGCTTGGCTTCGGGTCTTGAACAGATAGCAAAACGCGCTATTAACGCTCGCTTTCACTGCGCCTTCATCCCATAAGGACTTAGACAAGCTACATGTTCAAACTCGTTGGCTCGTTCTGCAAAAAGCACGCCGTCATCCGCCTTGCGGCAGACTCCGACTCTTTGTAAGCGTAATGGTTTCAGGTTCTATTTCACCGCCCTCACCGGGCTGCTTTTCACCTTTCCCTCACGGTACTGGTTCACTATCGGTAAGATTGAGTATTTAGCCTTAGCCGGTTAGTCCGGCTTGTTTCCTTCAGGACTTTCTTTTCCCGAAGTACTCAAGAGAAATAACAAGGAGCACGAAGGAGTTTTCGAATACAGGGCTATTACCTTCTTTGGCTTCTCTTTCCAGAGATATTCTTCTAACCAACCTTCGCCTAAATGCTCTCCCTCAGAAGTATTCCGATTCAAAGAATCGGAATGCCCCCGACGTTATCTTCTTACGACCCCAAAATTAAAATTTTGGTTTAGGCTCTTCCCATTTCGCTCGCCGCTACTAAGGGAATTAAACTTCGTTTTCTTTTCCTCTGGGTACTGAGATGTTTCACTTCCCCAGGTTCGCTGCCCTAACCCTTGCGGGTTTGGGCTAATCCCGTTTTACGAGATTGGGTTTCCCCATTCGGAAATCCCCGGATCAAAGGTTGCTAGCCACCTCCCCGAGGCTTATCGCAGACACGCCACGTCCTTCTTCGCCTCAATCTTCCAAGGCATCCACCATCCGCTTGTAAATTTTTTGATTGCCCAGTTTGACCGGATTGTCCGATCAGCACTGAGCTAGCAATTAATAACCAAGTTCCCATTTTTTATAAAATTTTTACAAAAAATGGATGTACGGTATTTTCTACGGTTGTATAAGCCAAATGCATAAAAAATTACGTACTTGGCTCAATTGTTAATGAACTTTCCCTTTCATTCGCTCAATCAAAAATCGCTTCTAAAGAAGCGATTTCCAAGATATGAAAAATCCCGAAAATTGTTAATCGCTTCTTGTTTCAAAAATTGTTCTCATTATTACCATAACTGGGCTAATTTTAACAAAATAAAAAAACCTGTCAAGCCCCCCACTTTATAAGGCGGGGGGCTTGAAACTACGATGTTAATTTTATCCTTTTAACTTCTTCCTTAAATCCTGCAGAATTTCGGTAGCCATATCCTTGCCTCCCAGGCCGAAAGCGACAACCGCTATCAGCACTATGCCCATGAAAACCATTTTAATCAGTTCAAAAATCCAATCAGCCGCTTCAAATCTCAACTGCGTTAAAATGGCTAAAATGGCGAAAACCCAAATTGACCATTTTACTACCGCGCTGACTATCTGTCCGGAACCCACTTTAATGCCTTCCACGGCCGCTCTGACTATCTTTTCGACAATATCAACCACGATTACCGTCACCACGAAAATCAAGACGGCTACGATGACATTGGGAAGATAATTCAAAACTCCCTTCAAAAAGATGGCGAATTGAACTAATCCTAAAATTTCCACGGCAGCCAAAAGGAAAACAACAATCAGAATCCACTTAACCACGGCTCCAACGAATGCCGAAGCGTCAACTTTAATTTCCGCTTTTTCCAAAGCGTTCTTCCAAGCTCCTTTTTCGAAAATTTGGTTAAGTTTCAGTTTTTTCAGAACCTCGGCGACTAATTTGCCCACGCCGACTGAGAAAAACCAGCCGATAATGAAGACAATAACGGCGCCGAGCAGAACCGGAATGAAACTCAGGAAACCCTGCCAAAGATTCTGAAGGGCCTGAATGGTAACATCGATCCAATCTAATACCATAATTTTTATAATTTTAATCTTTAGTTAATTCGACCTTTTTTTGTTGATTAAAATATTATACCATTCTGAGGAAAACAAAAAAGTTTCCCCTGTGGATAACTTTTTCCGGTCAAAAGCAAATTTAAAACCGCCGTAAAATTAAAAAGTTCCCCGCATGGGGAACTTTTTTAAGTTAAAGAGTTGAAGGAAATTTCATCATGAATGAGGTTTTTTCCTCGTCGCTCCTGCAGTGAATTTCAGCGCCGTGAAGGTCCAGAATTTGGTAAACCATAGAAAGCCCCAGACCCGCGCTTTGCTTTTTGGTGGTGAAAAACGGGTCGAAAATACGGTCTAGGATTTCCTCCGGGATTTTTTCTCCGTAGGAAAAATTACTGATTTCCAGCCAAATGAATTTATCTTCCCGCCAAGTCCTTAGCCAGATTGATTTTTCTTCCGTTTTTTTTCCCTCCATCGCCTCCTGAGCATTTCTTAAAATATTAAGGAAAACTCTTTTTAGCTGAAAAGGATTGGCCAAAATATAAGTGGGCCTTTCCGTATATTCGACTTCAAGCAGTCGGCTGGGAAAATTCGCCTCTCGTTCAAAATCGCTGATAGCTTCCGAGAGCAAAGAATTGAGAATATGGGGATGTAAGACCATTTCTCCTTTGCCGAATTCCAAATGGCTGCGAAGCCAATTTTCCATTCTTGCCGCTTCTTTAGCGATAATGACGGCCTTTTCCCTACAAGGGTCATTCTCAGGAAGCAATTCGGCCAATTTTCTGGCAAAGCCGCCGATAGTTGCCAAGGGATTTCCCAATTCATCAGCCAATTTCAGCCATTCTTCCCCCAAAGTGGCCAATCTTACCGCTTTGGCCAATTCCGCTTCTTTTTCTTCCAGTTTCTCGTAAACTACGGCATTATTAATGGCCCAGGCGACGTGAGAAGCAACCTGCTGGATGAGATTGATTTCCTTTTCGGCAATTTCCTCGTCTTGGACGATATCCAAAACTATGATGCCCAGAATTTCCCGCTGATGGAAAACGATGGGAACGAACAATATCGACTTCGTCCCCGTTCCTCTGGCCCAATCTTTCTGTTCTCCGTTTAAAAGAGAGCTGGTTTCCGTATCCTCTATCAAAAAGGGTTTTTTCTCTCTCAGCACTTTTTCCAAGGGCAGATGACCTTTGAAAGAGAATTTTCTTCCTATGCCGTGAAATTCCAAAGGATAGCCGGCAATCAAAAAGAAATAATTTTCGCTGTTTTCCCTGACTATATAGATGCAGCATCTTTTTTTCAGGCAATCAGCTATGTTTTCGCTGAGGGCCTGGAGTCTTTCTTTCATCGATAGACCGGTTTGAGAAAGGCTGTCTGAAATTTCCAGAATCCTTATATCCACTTTTTCCTCCCTATTTTTAAGGTGCTTAAATTGGTTTTTTTGAAAATTCCAATATGGTGGACCCGGCCGGACTCGAACCGGCGACCTCCTCATTGCAAATGAGGCGTTCTGACCAGCTGAACTACGGGCCCTCTGTAAAGTTTCCCAAAAGTTTTGCCGGGTTGGTGGGCGTGGAAGGAATCGAACCTTCGACCCCGTTCTTATCAGGAACGTGCTCTACCACTGAGCCACACGCCCAATGTTAAAATTTTAGCAAATTAGAATAAAAAAACAAGGTTTTACCTTGTTTTTTTATTTCTTTAATTTATTGAATTTACTCCAATTCTCTCTCCACGTCCTTGATTTCTTTGCCGATGAATCTTTCTGAAACATCCAAGGCCTCCTGAAGCTTGTCGCGTATTTCTTTTTCTTTCTTGGTCAAACCGGGCTTTTTATCAAGCATGGCCACTTGTTCTTCCACTTCCTCTCTCAAAGCCCGGAAAGCGCCGCTGACGCTTTGAGAAACTTCCTTAGTTTCCTTCCTGATTCTTCTCCGCCAGACGGTAATCCTGTACCAGCTGTAAAATATCACGACCAATACCCCGATAATAAGGACGATTAAAGTTATCATGATGGTAAGATAATCCAAGATTATTTTACCAAATTGCAGAAAAGGAGGCAAACCCACTTTCAAAGCGTATTTCTTGGTCGGTTCGCTCAAAGCTCCCCTTTCGTCTTCTGCCTGGGCCCAGACGAAATAATCGCCTTGTAATAGAACTTCCTCGTACTGCAGGACGAATTTGCCCTGCGAATCGGCAATGGTCTTTGCCAAAATCGGCTCCTCTCCTTGTTTCTGGATGTAAATTCTGGCGGTTATCTCCGGCAAAGTTTCTCCCTCGACTTTCAAGACATCGCCCATTCTGATTCTTGACGGTACCTTGGTGATTTTAATGTATCCGAAAGGCAGAACGTCAAAAGCGGCTGAAGCCGAAGAATAATTGCCAGCTTTGTCAAAGGCCTTGATTGTTGCCGAATAATTTCCGGGAGGCAGAGGCGAAGGCCGGTAAAAATCATTTTTGATATCTTCTGCCGGAACTATTTCGTACGATTTGCCGTTCAAAAATATTTCGTAATATTCCAGGCCGGCTGGCGTATCGCTTGTTTCAAAAATGAATTTCGGAGCCGGATTCGTTTCATCGTCCTCGTTGTCAATAACAATCTCAAAAGGCAGAGGCGGCGTCGTATCGATTAAAACCTTTCTGTGCAGAATCTGTCCCCAGCCGTATTGATTTTTGAATTTAATGTGAAAATACCAAACCCAGTCTTCAATATTTTCAAATTTCGTTGAAGTCGACAAACCGTCGGATTCGGGTCCGGGGTCGCCGGTCGGATTTTCATGCAATAAAAAACTTACGTCCGTTATTCCCTCGGGCAGTTCCCAGCTGAATTCCGGATTGTTGTTTGAATACCACTTATTCTCGTCGGGATGAGTTAAAGAAAAAACAATCGGCAGGCCGGGAACTCCGGGGACGGAAGGTTCATCCAGGGGAATCGGAGTAATCGTTCTTCCTGAAATAATATAGTTGCCTGCCCCCATATTGGTCAAAATATTCGTTCCTCTGCCGTCATCCGCCAAAACCGAACCCGAGGCAAAAGTCACATTAGCCGTGCCTGCGGTCTTGGCTCTGAAAGTGATATTGGCAATAGTGCCTGCGGCGCCGATAAATCCCGGACTGGGTTTGCCGCCGGCGAAATTTATTGTACCCAAGGAATTGGAAAAAGCCAGCTCCTGAACCCAAAGCGAAAAAATCGAGCCGATTTTGGAAACGTTAATCACCTCTAAATTATTGGGATTGAAAATCAAAGTTCCGTCAGCCGCGTTTATCGGCATACCGCCGCTGTTCACCTTGATTTCAATCAAAAAAGCGTTGCCCGTGGTGTAAGCGCCGCTGGAGGGAGACAAATACAAAGTGGCAGCGCCAGCACCTGCCGCCTGGATAATAAATAAAAGACAGGAAATAGAAATCAGAAAAAGGAAAATTTTTCTTATTTTTTCAGTTTCCATTTTGATTTTTTATAAAACAAATATCCGATTCCCATTGCTATTATTATCAAAATGCCGATTATTAACCGAGACAAGGGTTTCTTTTCGGGCAGGTATTCCACGATTCTTTCGTTGCCCGCCTTGTCAACCGCTTTTACCATTATTATACCGCTTAATTCCTGGTCTTCCAACAAATGAGGACTCTCCCCTCTCTGCCAATCCCTTTTTCCTTCCTTGACTTCATAATAATCAATTCCGCTTTGTTTGTCTTGGGCTTGGAAAACAATGAAATATTTGTTGTCAAAAATCAAGGGGTCGCGGATGATTTCAAACTCAAAGGGCTCGGGCGATATTCTGTCCTTTTTTAATTCTTCCTCCCATTCTTTCCGGCCGTTTTCCGGAATGCCGGATAAAATATCAAGAACCGCTTTCTCGGTTTTCAACTCGGCTGCTGTGCCAAAGCCGTCGTTTAAGAAAATTTGGGAATTATCTGAAAATTTCAGTTCCGCAAAGAACTGCTCTTTAGGAACTTCTTTTACTCTAAATATTATTCTGCCGAAAAGATTGGTTTTGCCCAGGTCGCCCGGCAGAATGCCGCAAAAGCCGCCGGGCATGCCGCCGGAAAAGGAAATTATCCCCTGCTCTTGGAAAATTTCCGGCTCTTTCAGCCAAATTAACAAAATAGAATTGCTTTTGCTGAAATCAATCGCTTCTAAAATGTCATTGGGGAAAGTTAAGCTGACAGCTGCGGCGTTAATGCATTCTTCTTCCACTTCTATTCTCACCTCGACTAAAAAAGTATCGCCCTGGTAATATTGGCCTTCCGCCGGCTCCAAATATAAAATAGCGGCCTGGCTCAAAAGAGGAAAAAATAATAAAGTAATCGTTAATAAAAATAATATTTTTTTCATATATTACCCGGTCCACCAATACATCAAAATTGAAAAATCCGGCAGATTGACTATCCCATCTTTGTTCTGGTCAATACAAGCATTAGCTTTGCCCCACCAATAAAGCATAATGGAAAAATCAACCAAATTCGTTCTGCCGTCTTTGTTGAAATCCGCCCGAGGGCAAAGTTCGTCTACGCCGTATCTGCCGACATAAAAAAGCAAAACCCGGGAAAAAGAGCTTAATAACTCTTCCTGACTTTCGGCTTTGGCTCTGACGGTATGGGCGCCCTCATCTAAAATAGCGGTGTTGAAAAGAAGCTGCCAATCGCCCGTTTCCTCGGCCGTTGTTTCTCGAATGATTTCCTGCGGCGATTCCACGTGAACGCTTAATTGGCTTTTGGGCGCCGTCTGGCCCAAAATAGTCAAATCCTCCCCTTTATCTAAATTCACTTTGTTCAATTCAATGGTCGGCGGAAGAAAGATGCCGGAAACCGTAATTGTCATTCCTTTTATAACCGTAATGGTAAAAGAAAAAGTGATTGATTTTCTGCCATACTTGTCTTCCGCCCAAAGCCCGAAATTGTAAGTGCCGGCCGAAATATCGCTAATCGTTGCTTTGAAATTAGCCGAAGAATCGGCCGTAATATAGGCATATACTTTAGCGTCAACCAAAACCGTGATTTTTGCCGAAGGATAAGCCAATCCCTGGAGAATAACCCGGGTACCCGTGTCGGGCAATGGAGCCCCGCCGCCGCCCGGCGGCGGCGTTGGCGAAGGCGAAGTGCATTCCGAAGTATTAAAAAGACATTCATCGGGCCAGCCAACCGCATAACAGCTTAATGTTCCTCCGATATAGCCCAAACCCAAATCTATGCAGGTCTTTCCGTTTAAATTTACTCCGTCGCATTGCTCTCCCGGTTCAACCAGGCCGTTACCGCAAATGGAAGATATATGAGCGGAAAGATTAACTCCGGCTGAAGCCGGAGTTGCCTTTAAACTGAGAATCAATAAAATCGATCCGCTAACAACAATAATGGAAAAAAATAAAATCAGCCATTTCTTCATTTTTTATATTTTTATTTTTCTTTTTGCCTTAGCTGTAATCCTTTCTTCCACTTTGTCTATAACCCATTGGTTGTATCTATGGATTCCTTTAACGATGATTAATGTGACCAGGGCTAAGATTAAAATGCTTAAAGTTAAAACCCGCCAAGGGATGACCCAGAAACCGAAACTGGCTTGAGCGGTTTGCATTTCCTCTTTGCCGTATTCCACGCTGAGATAAGCCCGGTAATAGCCGAAAGAGAATCCTTTCAATTCTCTTTTAACGTCGTTCAAAAACCCTTTACCTTCAATTTTAGGCATGCCACCTTTGGGCTCCCAATTAACAGCCGTGAAAGTGCGGCTGTCGCCAGGCAGAACATGATACTTTCCAGGATTGGCGTCCAAAACAGCCACTATCTTGCCAAACAAGTTTTTAAGAGTAATTTGGCCTACTGGCCCCAGATGGACCGTGCCTTTATTCTGCAAAGCATAAGTGAAATTGGCCGGCAAACGGTTTAAAACTTTTTTCTGAGTTTGGAAATTAATAATTTCCCCTGAAACTTTGACTTCCCCGGATATTTCAAGCAGTACTAAAGCGCCGACTCTGGTAACAATGCCTACGCCGGTACCCTTGCCTTCCGGCGG
>DATKWJ010000006.1:0-2320 GCA_035529635.1 Patescibacteria group bacterium | reverse complement strand
GCTGCGGGGCTTGGATTCGAACCAAGATACACGCCTCCAGAGGGCGCGGTCCTACCGTTAGACGACCCCGCAAGATTAAACTTTGAGATATTTTTTGACGGCGATAAAACTGGAAACAATCCCTAAAATTACGCCGCTCAGCAATTGAATCAAGAAGATCAGCCAGAAATTAGCGGTGAAAAAAGCGAAAAGGCCGAGGCCGGGGAACAAAAATTCCGCTCTCGAATTAAAACCCCAAGTCAACATGACGAAAATCAAAAGGCAAATCAAAGCGGAAAAAAACCCGCAGATTATCCCCTGAATCAAGAAAGGACCTCTGATAAACCAATTGGAAGCACCGACCAATCTCTGGATTTTTATTTCTTCTCTTGAATTGTAAATCGACAATCTGATGGTGTTGAAAGCGACCAAAGCGGCCAGCAAAACCAGAATTACGGAAAAAACAATGCCCGCTTTGTTGAAATTCGAAGTCAGAACGTAAATCCTCTCGATAACCGACTTTCTCTCGTAATAATCGATTTTCTCGATCAAATCATCAAAAGAAGGACTTTCCAAAAAACTGACCACCGCTTCGTATTGATAGGCCTGAAAAGCTTTGATGCCCAAAGAAGCCAAAAAAGGATTTATTCCCACTTCCGTCAGCGAATCCATTAAAACCGGATTATTGCCGTGCTTTTGGGTGAATTTCTCAAGAGCTTCTTTCTTGGAAACGTAATTTATCTCCTTGATCTCCGGAATTTCGGCGATTTCTTCCCTGACTTTCAAAATGTCTTCCTCCGCGGCTTCGGCTTTGAAATAAATCGAAACATCGACTTTTTCCTGGATGCTGTCAACCAGAAATCGGCTGATGTCTTTGAAAAGAAAAAGCGAACTGATGACGGAAATGGCCATTGTCATAACGAAAATATTGGCCACGATCATCCCCCCGTCTCTGGCCAATCCCCGCCAGCCCGAAAGAAACATTCTTTTGATTGAAACAAACATAAAATTATGAAAATTATAAAATGAAACGGCCTTTTTTCTCATCCCTGATTATTTTTCCTTCGTGAAGGGTAATCGTTCTCTTCCCCAAAGAATTGATTATTTCCTTGTTATGGGTAGAGAGAATTACGGTTGTCCCGAATTCGTTGATTTTAAGAAGAAGGCGGATGATGTCCAAAGTGTGATAAGGATCGAGGTTGCCGGTCGGCTCGTCGGCCAGAATTATTTCCGGCCGGTGAATCAAAGCCCTGGCGATGGCCACTCTCTGCCTTTCCCCGCCGGAAAGCTGGGCCGGAAAATTGCAGGTTTTGCCGGCCAAGCCGACGATATCCAATACTTCGGCCACATCCCCGGCGATCTGCGAATCGGAAGCGCCGATTGCCTCCATGGCATAAGCTATGTTTTCGTAAACGGTTTTGGAAGAAAGCAGCTTATAATCCTGGAAAACGGCTCCGGTCTTTCTCCTTAAATAAGGTAGGTCCCCTGACTTGATATTTTGAATGTTCTGACCATCGAAAAAGATTTGGCCGCTGGTCGGTTTTTCTTCCGCCAAAACAAGCTTGAGCAAGGTGGTTTTCCCGGCGCCGGATTTGCCGACAAGACAAACGAATTCTTTCGGCTTGATTTCAAAAGATACGTCATCCAAAGCTACGGTTCTGGGAGGGTAAATTTTGCTGATGTTTTGGAATTTAAGCATTATTCTTCAATTGTTTTATGCCGCCAGTTTAAGTTCGGCTTCTATAAACCGCTCCAAATTGCCGTTAAAAACTCCTTCAATATCGGAAGTTTCAACTCCGCTGCGCAAATCTTTGACCAATCTGTAGGGCTGTACAACGTAAGATCTGATCTGATTGCCCCAGCTGGCCGAGATTTTCTTGCCCTTGATTTCCGACAATTCTTTTTTCTTGGTCTCCTGCTGAAACTGGTAAATTTTGGCCAAAAGTATTTGCATGGCTTTTTTCCTGTTGTCCCCCTGCGTTCTTTCTGACTGGCAAGCCACGATCAAACCGGTTGACAAATGGGTAATCCTTACCGAGGTTTCCCTTTTATTGACATTTTGGCCGCCCGGACCGGAAGCGCGGTAAAATTCTATTTTCAAATCATCCGGCTTTATCTCGATTTCGTCTTCTTTCTCAATTACTGGCAAGACCTCGACTAAAGCGAAAGAAGTATGACGGAGCGATTTGGCTGAAAAAGGGGAAATTCTGACCAATCTGTGAACCCCTGTTTCTTTTTTCAAAAGACCGTAAGTGTAAGGCCCTTTTATTTCCAAAAAAGCGGATTTCGTGCCGATTCTTCCTTCGGGCCCGCCGGCTTCGCCGAAAGACTGGTGTAAAAT
>DATKWJ010000005.1:0-67637 GCA_035529635.1 Patescibacteria group bacterium | reverse complement strand
TCTTCGGATTTTGGCAATAAATATAAATATCTCCCCCGAACAAACTGACACCTGCTCTGGCGGCATTAATAATGGCGTTCTGCTCGGCATGCACGCTGCGGCACATTTCGTATCTCGTGCCGTGCGGAATTTTCAATTTGTCTCTCAAACATTCTCCTCTTTCAAAACAATCTTTCGTTTTGCGGGGCGCGCCGATATAGCCCGTGGCCACAATTTGGTCTTCTCTGACAATAATAGCTCCGCCTCTGTTTCTGAAACAAGTCGATCTTTCGCCGACTTTTTTGGCAATGCTTAAATAATATTCGTCTTTGGTTGGTCTTTTATTCTCCATTCTTTTACTGAATAGTGAAGAAGAGATTTATCTCTTCGCCTACTCAATGGTTATGCCCATATTCTTGGCCGTGCCTTCGATGATTTTCATGGCACTTTCTATATTATCGGCGTTCAAATCAGGCATTTTAGCTTTGGCGATATCTTTAAGTTGAGCTCTGGTTATTTTGGCCACTTTAGTCTTGTTCGGCTCGCCCGAACCTTTTTCAATACCAGCCGCTCTTTTCAAAAGCTCGGCTGCCGGCGGCTGTTTTAATTCGAAATCGTAAGTTCTGTCTCCGTAAACTTTGATTTCAACCGGGATTTTAAAACCCTGATTGTCTCTTGTCGCCTCGTTGAATTTCTGGCAGAACTCGGCTATATTCAGGCCATGCTGAGCCAAAACCGGTCCAACAGGCGGCGCCGGCGTGGCTTGGCCAGCCGCAATTTGAAGTTTTACGATTGCTTTGATTTTTTTTGCCATACTTTTAGTGAAGAGAGTAAACTCTCTTCTTTACCTTCGCCTCCTTCGGAGGCTTGGTTTATAACTTTTTAATCTGTAATGAATCCAGTTCGACGGGCGTGTCGCGGCCGAACATATTGACCAGCACTTTCACTTTTCCCCGTTCCTGGTCGATCTCGGAAACTTTGCCGTCAAAATCCTTGAAAGGGCCGTCGACGATTTTCACCAAATCGCCGGCCTTGACTTCTATTTTATATTTGGGGCCTTCGCCTTCTATCCGTTTCATTAAACTTTCGATTTCCGCTTTGGAAACCGGCACCGGCGTTGTTCCGGCTCCCACGAAACCCGTCACGTTCGGAGTGTTTCTGACCACATACCAGCTGTCATCGGTAACGATCATTTCCACCAGAACGTAACCGGGATAAATCTTTTCCTCAACGGTCTTTCTTTTGCCGTTTTTGATTTTAATCTTTTTCTCTTTGGGGACAATGACGCTGAAAATCTTGTCTTCCATACCCAAATTTTCGACTCTCTGCCGCAAAGCCTTGGCCACGGCGTCCTCATAACCGGAATAAGTGTGCAGAACGTACCAATTTCTTTCTTTGGTAATTTGCTGTTTAGGCATAATGGATTAAAATATGAACTTGTTCCGCAAGGCGATAAATAAAAAATCAAGACCGCCCAAATATAAAGCCACTCCCAATGAAATACCAATGACAATCAAGGTATATTTGACAGTTTCTTTCTTGGTCGGCCAGTTGACTTTTTTCATTTCCAACCTGACTTCTTTCAAAAAAACGATGGTTTTGTTAATAATATTCATGGTTTTTAAAAAGCCCTCGTTTGGGGCTCCGTTTGTATCTTATCAAACAGGCCCTGAATGTCAATAAAGCTTTTAAACATCCAAGTTTTTGACTTTTTTAGCGTGCGTCTGGATGAATTTCTTGCGGGGCAGGACTTCATCCCCCATTAAAATGTCAAAAATCCTGTCCGCCTCCTTGGCTCCTTCGATATTCACCCTTAAAAGAACTCTTTTTTCCGGATTCATGGTGGTTTCCCAAAGTTCGGCTGAATTCATTTCCCCCAAACCTTTATATCTTTGTATTGAAACACCGAATGTTTTTTCTTTTTTCATTTTTTCCAAAATTTTATTTTTTTCCTCTTCGTTGTAAGCGTATTGCATGTTTTTCCCGGACTGAAAACGGTAAAGGGGCGGCTGGGCGATGTACAAATAACCCGCTTCAATAAGGGGCTTGAAATAGCGGTAGAAAAAGGTCAGCAGAAGAGTCCTAATATGGGAACCGTCGATATCCGCATCAGTCATAATAATAATGCGGTGGTACCTGAGTTTTTCAATTTTGAAATCGTCGGCAATGGCCGTACCCAAAGCGATGATCAAAGATTTTATTTCTTTGGAAGCCAGGATTTTATCCAATCTGGCGCGCTCAACGTTCAAAATTTTGCCGCGCAAAGGAAGAATCGCCTGAAACCTTCTATCCCTGGCCTGTCTTGAACTGCCGCCGGCCGATTCACCCTCGACAATGTAAATCTCCGATTCTTCCGCTTTTCTGGAAGTACAGTCGGCCAATTTACCGGGCAAAGCCAAACCTTCCAAAGCGCCTTTTCTTAAAACAGTATCTCTGGCCACACGGGCCGCTTTTCTGGCTTTGGAAGAAAGAATGCATTTTTCAATAATAGCCCTGGCGTCTTGAGGATTTCTTTCCAAAAAATCGGAGAGGGTTTCAGAAACCACTGTTTCAACCGCTGTCTTCGCTTCCGGATTGCCCAATTTCGCTTTTGTCTGACCTTCAAACTGGGGTTCTTTCAGTTTTACGGAAACAACTCCAGTAAAGCCCTCTCTGACGTCTTCTCCTGACAAATTATCGTCATTATCTTTCAAAAGGTTGTTTTTCTTCGCATAATCGTTGAAGGTTCTGGTCAGGGCTGTTCTGAAACCGGTCAAATGCGTGCCTCCTTCGCCGGTATTGATGTTATTGGCAAAACTTTCCTCAAAATATTCGTATTCCTCTGTATACTGGAAAGACGCTTCCACTAAAATGCCGTTTTTTTCTCCCAAGCCGTAATAAATATTCGGCTGGCGTTTA
Organism: Patescibacteria group bacterium; assembly: GCA_035529635.1. GTDB lineage: Bacteria > Patescibacteriota > Minisyncoccia > Minisyncoccales > RBG-13-42-11 > DATKWJ01. Next base: position 64,760 of record DATKWJ010000005.1, on the reverse strand, counting down.
GCTACACCCCTGGTTAAATGTTTGATGTAAGAAGCAAGTCCTCCTTCAAAATAAAAAGTGTAGGATTTTTCCGGCTTTTCCCGCAAATCCTTAACAGTGATTTTTATGTTTCTGGTCAAATAGGCCTGCTGACGGAGATGATTGATGATTTTCTTCAAATCAAATTTGTTTTCGCTGAAGATTTCGGTATCAGGTTCGAAACAAACCGAGGTGCCGGTTTGCTTGCATTTATCGCCTTTTTTCACTTTAGTCAAAGGTTTCCCTTTGGCGTATTCCTGCGAATATCTGAGGCCGTTGCGGCAGACCTCGACTCTCATCCACTTTGAAAGAGCGCAGACCACTGAAACTCCGACTCCGTGAAGGCCGCCGGCCACCTGGTAAGCTTTGCCGCCGAATTTGGCTCCGGCGTGTAAAGTGGTCATTACTGTTTCCAAAGCGGATTTTTTAGTTTGGGGATGTATGTCAACCGGTATCCCCCGGCCGTCATCAGTCGTTTTGATTCTGTCGCCCGGCAAAAGAAAGACATCAATATTTTTGGCGTAACCGGCCATGGCCTCGTCCAAATTATTGTCAACGCATTCCCAAATCAAATGATGCAGTCCTTCGGAACCGGTTGAACCAATATACATTCCCGGTCTTTTTCTGACCGGTTCAAGGCCTTCCAGAACGTAAATATCTTTAGCATCGTAGGAAGATGCTGTTTTTGTATTCTTAGCTTGCGGCATGTTACTTCATTATACCCTGATTTTAACTTCAAATCAACACTGGAACTGGGTAAAAACAAGAAAACAAAAATCCCTTTGAAACGGGATTTGTTATTTGCTGGCGCGGGCGATGAAATAAATTTCATCTTCCGCTCTGCACTATCGCTTGCGCGGGCGATGGGATTCGAACCCACGTTCTCCTCCGTGACAGGGAGGCGCTTTTAACCGGACTAAGCTACGCCCGCATGGTGCCGGCGACAGGACTCGAACCTGTGACCTTGGCCTTATGAAGACCCTGCTACTACCACTGAGCTACGCCGGCGAAATTTGTTGCGGGGCTGGGAATTGCACCCAGGTCTCGAGGTTATGGGCCTCGCAAGATACTACTTCTCTACCCCGCGGCGTTATTATAATCTGTTTTTAAGCAAAAATCAACTTTCAAGAGCATCCAAATTCCTAAAAGCTTTTTCGAAAATATCCAATTTTTTCCTCGCTTCGTCAAGGGACAACTTAAAATTAGGGTCGTGGATGATGTTGTTGCGGACTTTATGGGCTGCACCAACCTCTTCGATATTGGACAAAGTGGCTGAAGTCAATTTTTCCAACCTTTCTCCCAGACTTTCTCCTTTGTATCCCATTTTCTTCAGCGTATCGTTCAGCATGTTATCCGCTTCAATCACCGCCAATTTGTATTCCGATTCCAAGCCCGTATTCAATCTGACTATGATTTTTCTCCAATCCTTTTCTATTTTTCTGGCTCCGAAAGGCCGAAAACTGAAAAATTCGCTGGCATCGTATAAGATGAGAAACTTCAACCAAGAGCTTTTTGTCAGGGCAAAAATAATAAAACCGATTATAAGTAAAAATGAAACAATAAAAACGATTTTAACGATCAAAAGCCACTCGCTATCCGGCGGAGAAATGAAAAACGACATTAAGTTTTGAGGGAAATTCTCAATTATTGGCATGGTTGTATAATTTACCTATTTCCAAAATTTTATCATCTTCAAAGGGTTTGCCGATGATTTGCAGGCCGACCGGCAAATCGTCCGCCTGCCCCACTGGCAGAGAAAGCGCCGGCAGACCGGCCAGATTGACGGCCACGGTGTAAATATCAACCAAATACATCGAAAGAGGGTCGTTGATCTTCTCCCCTATTTTAAACGGTAAAAAAGGGGAAACAGGCGCGAAAATCGCATCAACCTGTTTGAAAGCCTGGTCAAAACGTTTTTTTATCAAAGTCCTCACTTTTTGAGCCCTTAAATAATATGCTTCGTAATAGCCGGCGGACAAAACATAAGTTCCCAGCATTATCCTTCTTCTTACTTCCGCTCCAAAACCCTCGCCTCTGTTTTCCAAATAAACGTCCAATAAATTTTCAGCCTCTGCTGTCCCTTTCTTCGCCCGGCTTTTTGCCGAATAGCCGTATTTTATGCCGTCGTACCTGGCCAAGTTTGCCGAGGCTTCGGAAGGCGCAATTATATAATAACAAGACAAGGCGTATTCGACCTGCGGCAAACTGATTTCTTTAATTTCAACGCCAGCCTCTTCGTATTTTTTTATGGCTGCTTTTATGATTCTTTCCACCTTGGGATCGATACCTTTGACGAAATATTCTTTCGGTACGCCTATCCGCAGATCTGAGAACCGGCCGTCTGATTTTTCAAATTCCACTGAAGTCGAGTCCAAAGGATCTTTCCCTCTTATAACGTTGAAAACGGTTTGGCAATCTTCCACGGTTTTGGCGATGGGACCTATTTGGTCCAAAGAAGAAGCAAAAGCAATCAGGCCGTACCTTGAAACAGCTCCGTAAGTCGGCTTTAAACCAACTGTTCCGCAAAAAGAACAGGGCTGTCTGATTGAACCGCCGGTATCCGAACCCAAGGCAAAAGCGGCTAAATCAGCTGCCACGGCTGCGGCTGAACCGCCGGAAGAACCGCCGGGAACCCGGCTCAAATCGTGGGGATTACGGGTAGGTCCGAAAGCTGAATTCTCCGTGGAAGAACCCATGGCAAACTCGTCAAGATTCGTTTTCCCCAAAATTATTGCTTTTTGGTTTTTAAGTTTCTTAACTACCGTGGCGTCGTAAGGCGCCGAATAATTTTCAAGAACTTTCGAGCCGGCCGTGCAAGGAAAATCTTCAACCAAAATATTGTCTTTGATAGCTGCCGGCAGGCCGGCCAAAACAGGAATTTCTTCTCCGGCCGCAATCATCTTGTCGGCTTCTTTCGCCTCGGATAAAGCTCCCTCTTCCCTGATATTGAGAAAAGCGAAAATTTCCTTATTTTTTTTCTTGATTTTATCCAAATAAGCCTGGCATAGTTCAAGACTGGAGAAATTCTTTTCCTTCAACCCCTGGTGAGTTTGAGCGATTGTAAGTTCGGTTAAATCCATCTGGCAGAAGATTTAATTTTTGATTATTGATTTGACTTTTAAGTAGCCGTTTTCCGTTTCCGGCGCCAGCTTCAACAATTTTTCGCTCTTATTCGCCTGGCCGCTCTGTTCGCCGGATATTTCCGACCGGGGAGAACCGCCAAGTAAGCAGTGGCTCGTCGGCTCCACTTTTGAAACGTCCGCTTCCTTCAGTTTTTCAATGTAATCCAAAATCGAAGAAAGCTCTTTCTGATATTTTTCAATCTCGCTTTCGGTCAAGCCTAATCTTGCCAATTTGGCTATATGTTTTACTTCTTCTTTGTTTAACACGGTTTAAATATAAATTTTATCTCGGCGGCTCCAATTCTTCGGTCTCCAATAAAACATCCTGCAACTGGTCGAGATTTTCAAGCACCATGCCCGCCCCCCTGACAACGGTCGTTGTCGGATCTTCGATAATCTTGGTCGGAATTTTCGTTTCTTTCTGGATCAAAGAAGTCAGTCCTTTCAAAAGTGAACCTCCACCCGCCATCTGAATTCCCGAAACCATGATATCGGCCAGCAATTCCGGCGGCGTCTCTTCCACGGCTATTTTTATTTCCTCGACGATTTGCTTTATTGATTTCTCCAGGGCCTTTTTTATATCTTCATTAGAAACCAATATTTCCTCAGGCAGACCGGTGACCAGATTTCTCCCCCGCATCGGCAGCTGTTTTTTTTCTTTCAAAGGATAAGCCGAGCCGATGCCGATTTTAAGCATTTCCGCCGTCCTTTCCCCGATCAGCAGCTTATATTCGTCCTGGGCGAATTGGATGACGTCGTGATTCAGCTTGTCCCCGGCAACCCTTAAGGTTTTGGAAATGACTATGCCCCCCAGAGATATGACGGCGATATCGGTCGTGCCGCCGCCGATGTCAACGATGAAATTGCCCCCGGCTTCCTGAACAGGCAGGCGGGCGCCCAAAGCAGCCGCCATCGGTTCTTCAATAATGAAAACATCTCTGGCTCCGGCGTTTTTAGCGGCGTCGCAAACAGCTTTTTTCTCCACCTCGGTCACGCCGCAGGGAATGCCGATTATCACCCTCGGCCGCGGATTCAAAAGAAATCTTTTTTTATGGGCTTTTTCGATAAAATACCTGAGCATTTGTTCGGTTATTTCAAAGTTGGAAATAACTCCGGAAATCAAAGGCCGGGTGGCCACGATGTAAGCCGGAGTTCTTCCCACCATTTTTTTCGCTTCCTCGCCGATAGCCAAAACCTGGCCGGTTTTTTGATTGACGGCGACTACTGACGGCTCTGTAAGGACTATCCCCCTGTTTCTGACGTAAACGCGGGAATTGGCCGTACCCAAATCAATGGCAATATCTTCGGCAATAAAATGTAAAAACTTTTTAAGTGGATTGTTCATGGTTTAAGAATTTTTGCGAAAATACGAATTCAATTCTTTAATTTTCAGCAGGCCGGCCTTTTTTTCTTTTCTTTTTTTCACTTCCAGGCAATTCTCCCGCAAGGTGCGCTGACTGACGATGATTCTGTAAGGCAGGCCGATCAGGTCAGCGTCAGCGAATTTTTCAGCCGGGTTTTTATCCCTGTCATCGTATAATACTTCCAGACCGCTTTTCTGTAAATCTCGGTATATTTTTTCCACAGCCACGGTGATTTTCCGGCTATCCATTTTTTTATCTTGTCCCGCTTGGCCGCTGGCCGGTATGGCGATTAAATGAACCTTAAAGGGAGCGATTTCTTCCGGCCAAATAATCCCCTTTTCATCGTGATGGACTTCGGCCACGGCGCCCATCAAGCGGCCGAGACCTATGCCGTAACAACCCATTAAAACCGCGCTTTCTTTTCCGTCCTTGTTTTTTATTTTAAAATCGAAAGTTTCGCTGAATTTTTCTTTCAATTTGAAAATATTGCCTGTTTCGATCGCTTTCCTGATCTCCAATTTCTTGTTGCGGCAGGACGGGCAGGCGTAATTTTCTTCTTCAATGATTTCTTTGTTGACTGCCAACCGGCATTTCGGACAAAGATAAATCACGTCTTCGCCGGCCTCGGTCACGGTTTGAAATTCATGGGAATATTTCGAGAAAGTTCCGCCGGCCGCCAAAGTCAAAAAGGTTTCTTTTTTTATACCGCATCTTTCAAAAATTCTAAAATAGGCCTTTTTCACTTTTTCGTAGTAAGCGTCCAGGTCTTTTTCGTCTTTGTGAAAAGAATAAAGGTCCTTCATTAAGAATTCAACCCCTCTCAACAAGCCTGATTTCGCCCTCAATTCGTCTCTGAATTTATCCTGAATTTGATAGACGAAAACCGGCAAATCTTTGTAGGATTTGACGAATTTTTTAAGCAAGGGGACGACGATTTCTTCATGCGTCCAGCCCAGACCAAGATCCTTACCGCTCCGGCTCTTTAACTTGAACATTTCCTCGTACTTCCATCTGTCAGTTTTTTCCCAAAGGTTTTTGGGATGCAAAGAAGGTAATAAAATTTCCTGGCCGCCGATCTCTTCCATTTCCTGCCTGATGATGTTTTCGATTTTCTTTAAAACTTTGAATCCCAAAGGCAAATAAGAATAAACTCCGGCCATCAGTTTATCGACAAAGCCGGCCCGGATTAAAAGCTGGGCATTGGCTGAAATTTCTTCTTTGGGAGTTTCTTTGGTTGTTTTGGCGAAAATTTGCGATTGAAGCATAGTCAATTTCCCTTGGCCGGATTATTTTAAAATAAACTAATAATATCTTTAACCGTAACCCAGGCCATTAAAATAATGAAAAAGATGAAGAAACCGGCCGTAATATTCTGCTCGATTTTTTGGTTGACCGGTCTACCCTTGATTTTCTCAAGGCCGAGAAAAAGCAGCCTGCCTCCGTCAAGAGCTGGTATGGGCAATAGGTTAAAAACAGCCAGATAAACGGAAATTATGGCAATGAACTGAAGGAAATAGCTTAAACCGACTTCAACGGCCTGGGCAACCAAAGAGCCGATGCCTATCGGTCCTAAAAATTGGACTCCGGCCGGCAAGCCTTTTCCGCCGAGCAAACTTGCCAGAATACCGGCCAAGCCGGTGATAACGGCCCAGGTCAAATCAACGGTGGTTTTTATCCCTTTGACGAAAGACTGGAAAATCGGATAAGATTTTTCAGCTGTCCTGACCAAAGCCACCCCCATGGCGCCTTCCGACTCAGGAGGAGAAACCCTGGGAACCAAAGAAATTTCAAAAATCTCTTTTCCTCTTTCAATCGTCAAAACGATTTCCTGCCCTTTATATTTTTCGGTAAATTCCTGCACCTCCACCACTTTATCAACCGGCCGGGAAAATTCATCAACTGACAACTGCTTTACGGCATCCCCTGTTTTTAGGCCAGCTGTTTCAGCCGGCGAACCGGAAGTGATAGCCACTATCTGAACCTTGGGATTGATTAAAGGTCCGGATTCTTCGTCGGAAACGATTTGGAAAGTGCCGAGACAAAAAACAACGGTCAGTAGAACAACGCCCACCAGCCAGAAAGAAACTGCGCCGGCTGAAATAATCAAAGCTCTCCGCCAAATCGGAATATTCTCCAGTTTTTGGTAATTTTCCCCGTCCCCTTCCACGCTGGGAATTTTGACGAAAGCTCCGAACGGCAGAAGGTTCAAAGAATAAAGGGTTTCGCCGATTTTCCTGGCAAATAATCTGGGCGGATAACCCACTCCGAATTCCTCTACTTTAATCCCGAATTTTTTGGCCACGATAAAATGGCCGAATTCATGGATAATCAGCAGGCCGATAACGCTGAAAAAAGCGATAATGATCGTAAAAAACATGTTTTTGCGAATTAACCAGACGCCGAACTGTTATTCCGCCATTTCTTTTTTCTTTTTCTCCGCCAATTCCTCGATCTTTTTATTGTATTCATCAACCAACTCCTGAAGCTCGTCTTTAGCCCTGAATTTGTCGTCTTCCCTGATTTCCCCTTTTTTGGTTTTTTCCTGAATTTCACTCCAGGATTCTTCCCGCCATTTCCTGACGGTTCGGCGCGACTGCTCTTCCTTCTCCGAAATCATCCGGATTAAATTTTTCCTGTATTCTTCGCTCAAAGGCGGCAGATTGATTCTGATTATGTCCTTATCCACGATCGGGTTGGCACCAATGCCAGTTTTCTCCAAAGCATGGACGATTCCTTCGATATAAGACTTGTCCCAGGGCTGGATTAAAATCTGTTTGGCTTGGGGAGTGGAAATGGCTGCCAGCTGCCTTAAGGGGAATTTTTGGCCGAAACAATCGACAACTACATCCTCCACCAGCGAAGGCGTTGCCCGGCTGGTCCGGAATTTGCCTAATTCTTTTTCCAAAAAAACAACTACTTTATCCAATTCCGGCTTGATATTTTGAATTATTGTTTTGTAAATTTCCATAAAAAAATTAAAATTCCAGCATTAGCGTTTCCAAAGCCAATTTGGAATTGGCATTGGTGCTGGCCAGCAGGAATTTCGTTGTTTGAATGTTTTCAATGATATTTTTTATTTTGGCGGCCGGATATCTTTCAAAATTTTCATTCGTCGGCCGACAACTCGATTTTGAGGAAGAAAACCGGGCAAGCAAAACATCTCTGAAATAAGCCAGCCAGGTGTCCAAAACGTCCTTTATACTTTTCAAATCATCCGCCAGTTTCTTGACGTATTCGAAACGGAAGCAAAGTGCTGAATTCGATATTTTATCGAGTTCCGCTATCCTTTGGTTGAAATCCGCCAGCTTCCGCTTGTCGGAAATCAAATCCAAAGCCACTCCCGGACGGCCCGAGGCAAGGCCGGAAATTTCTTCCGTTTCCTTTTTTGAAACGCCCTGTTTTGACAGATAATTTTCAATTTCTTCCTTGGCCACGGAATTGAATCTGACGGTTTGGACCCGCGAAAGAATCGTCGGAAAAAGATACTGGGTTTTGTCACTGATTAAAATCAAAAGAGTTTCCCCTCTCGGCTCTTCCAAAGTTTTCAGAAGAGAAGATTGGGCCTCCCGGTTCATCAGATGGGCGTTGTCTATAACGGCCGCTTTGAAAGGTGCGCCAGACGACTTAAGTGAAAGCTTCCGGATTAAATCCCTTATTTGAACGATTTGAATTTCTTCTTTGCCGGTGAAAGCTTTAGCGGAATCTGTTTGTTTCGGTTCGATGAAAATCACATCCGGATGCTTTTCTATTCTGAAACCGCCGCTCCCGTTATCATCGCCCAAAAGAAAAGAAAGCCATTGCAAAGCCAAAGTTTTTTTTCCCAATTTCTCTCGGCCGGCGAATAAATAAGCGTGGGAAAATCTTTTATTCTCAGCCGCTTTTTTCAGGAAATCCCATTGTTTTTGATGTCCGATGAGCATGTTTCAGCGTTTTGACATTATGCTTTTTTTATAAGTGTCGAGATTTTCCAGAACCACTCCCGTTCCTTTGGCGACGCACAGCAAAGGATCTTCGGCCAGAAAACAGGGTACGCCGGTTTCTTGGGAAATTCTGCCGGCGATATTCCTCAATAAAGCTCCGCCGCCGGAAAGAATCATCCCTTTATCGATCACGTCGGCCGATAATTCGGGAGGTGTATCTCTTAAGACCGCTTTAATCACCTTGATTATTTCTCCCAGAATATCGAAAATCGCTTCAGAAATCTCGTTGGAGGAAATTTTTATCGTCCTGGGCAGCCCGGAAATCAAATCCCTGCCTTTTATTTCCATAAATCTGTTTTCTTTTTCCGACAAGGCGGAGCCGATTTTTATTTTTACCTCTTCGGCTGTTTGCTCTCCGATGGCTAAATTATATTTTTTCTTAATATGGTCGGCAATGGCCGCATCCATCTTGTCTCCGCCGATCCTGACCGAGCTGCAGGTGACTATACCGCCTAGAGATATGACGGCTATTTCGGAAGTTCCCCCGCCGATGTCAACGATCATATTTCCGGAACAGGAATTAATCGGAATACCGGCTCCGATGGCGGCCAAAATCGGCTCTTTAGCCAAAAAAACCTGCTTGGCTCCGGCGTTCAAAGCAGCCTCGATCACCGCCCTTTTTTCCGTAGAAGTAATGCCGGCCGGCACTCCGATCATCAATTCCGGCTTTAAAAACCGCCAAAAACCGCTGACTCTGTCAATAAAGTATTTAAGCATCGCCTGAGTCACCCTGAAATCGGCAATTACCCCATCTTTAAGAGGACGGTAAACTCTGATTATATCGGGAGTGCGACCGATCATTACTTTCGCTTCCTTGCCGATGGCTAAAATCCTGTTTTCCTCATAAGCAACCGCCACCACCGAAGGTTCCTGCAAAACCACCCCTTTTTGAGGGAGGAAAACCAAAGAATTGGTTGTACCTAGATCTATGCCTATTTTTTTTACCATAATACCACCAATATCTTAACTTATTTTTTTTGTTTTAGCAAACTTCTCTCGAATCTTGTCAAAACGGTTCCGATAAACTAAGATTAGGCAATGGCGAAAAAAACCAGGACAATCGTATTTTTAATTTGTTTGTTGGCCTTCGTCTTGATTGCCCCGGCAACGGCCTTATATTCCCAAGGATACAGAATTGATTTTAATCCGCCGGCCGGCGGAATAAAAATCAGCCAGACGGGAGGCCTTTTTCTGAAAGTCGTCCCGAAACAGGTCGAGGTTTTTCTTGACGGAAAGCTAAATAAAAAAACTGATTTTTTCTTCGGCTCCGTTTTTATCGAGAATCTCCTGCCACAAAAATACAAGGTGGAAATCAAAAAAGAAGGATACCATTCCTGGGAAAAAACATTGGAAGTGAAAGAAAAAGAAGTGGCCGAAGCGAAAAACGTAGTTTTGTTTCCCCGCGACGTCAGTTTCAATCTTTTATTCGACAATTTGGAACAATTCTGGCTTTTTCCCGACGGAAAAAAAATAATCCTGATGGAACAAGACGGAACCGACTGGACACTGGAAACTTACGATTTGGATAAAAAAACCAAAAACCATCTTATAAACAATGAGGATTTTACCCGGCAAGTCCGATTGGCTGGGTTGGATTTTTCCGAAGATTCAAAAACAATCTATTTGGAAATAAATTCTGGAAAAGAAACCGAATATTTCAGCTTAACGGAATTGGATAAAGCCGAACCTTCTTTAAGTGAAACGAAACCTCTTCTTCCGGCAGCGGAAAACATTGTCGCCTACCAAGAAGACGGCAGCGACATTTATTATCTTGATAAAGCCGGCCATCTTTTTAAAAACGGGGAACGGCTCAGCGCCGCGGCTTCTCCCTTCGCCCCAATTCAAGAAACTGAATATAATCTGGAAATCTTCCGGAATTTCATTTTTTTACGGGATAAAGAAAAAAATAACTTGTATAAATTCAACGACGATCTTGCTGTTTTCGAAATCTTTTTTGAAAACGCAAAAACCTTGGAAGTTTCCCCGGACAACGAAAAATTGGCTTATTTTTCAAATTATGAAATCTGGCTTTTTCTTCCGAAAAACGGAAACAAGGGAATAACGGAAAAAATTTTCCTGACCCGTTTGTCGGAAAAGATAAACAATGTTTCTTGGATAAATTCCGATTATCTGATGCTGACGACCGAAGACAAAATCAAAATCTGCGAAACAGACAACAGAGACAGATTGAATATCATAGATGTTTTTGAAATAAAAAAACTTCCGTCAAACGGAAGCCCAGCTAAAATTATTTGGGATCAGTCCGATAAAAAAATATACGTTTTAAGCGGCAACGGCTTATACGATTCCAATATCCTTCTCCCTTAACTCCACTTTCTTTTTGAAATCAGCCCATTTGATCTCTCCGGCGTTGGCAATGGCGCAAACTGCCTTGAATTGGCAGTAACGGCACTGCCAGTTGTTGGGATAATCCGGCAGTTTGTCGGGAATAATGTCCGTTTCAATCTTCTTTTTAAGACTTTTCAAACCAGCCAAAAGGGAAAGAACACGCTTTTTATTGTAATCAACCATAAAATCCTTCAGATGCTGATTGTCTTTATTGACGTAAAGCAGTATGCCTTTGGGGATTTTAAAATAATGCAGATAAAGCTGAATTTGGTCGATGTTTTCCTCTTTCGGTTCGCACAGCTTGCTGAAAATCATACTGTTCATGCTTTTAATGTCCAGGACGTATAAATCTTTCCCGTCGCTGATAATAGCGTCAGCCCTGCCTGAAATCAGTTCCTGGGGAGGAATATTCACCTCGGAAGCAACCACGTGGATTTCCCTGATGCTCAGAAGAGGCTTCATAATAAGCTGATGTATGTGGTCGCCGTGGTCGAACAATCTTAAAATATTCGCATCCATCTCTTTGCGGGGAGCGTTTTTGAATTTGAAAAATACGGCTCTGGCGCATTTGCCGGCGTCGGTAACGTAAAAATGGTCCCGTTCTCTGTCTTCTTGCCTGTCCAAATAAAATTTATCGATGAGCTCTTTCAACATCAAAATAAATTGAAAATTTATTGAGTATTCCTTATCTCTTCTTCCACTGAGGGGCTTTTCTGGCTCTTTTCAAGCCGAATTTTTTCCTTTCCCTCATTCTCGGATCTCTCTTAAGAAAGCCGGCTTTTTTCAGTTTTTTCCTGAACTCCGGATCAAACAAAACTAAAGCGCGGGCTATGCCGTGTCTGATTGCTTCGGCCTGCGAAACCATTCCTCCGCCTTTCACTCTCGCCGAAACTTTAAATTGTTCCAGACAGCCGGTTAAATCCAAAGGAGCAGCCACCGACTGCTGAAGTTCCCTTGTCGGAAAATATTTATCCAAGGGTTTTTCATTGACTGAAAAAACATGCCCTTTTTGAGAAAAAAGCCGAACTCTGGCCGCAGCTGTTTTTCTTCGGCCGATGCTTTCAAAATATTTTTCTTTCTTTATTTTCGGCTGTTTCACCGCTTCGGCCGTTTTTTTTGTCTTTTTAACTTTAGGCATAAACTTAAATGATATTATTTCTCTATTTTCAACCGCCGCATCATTTTTGCTCTCAGTTTATTTCTGGGCAGCATACCCCAAACAGCTTTCTGTAAAACTTCGGCCGGATTCTTTTCAAATTTTTTTTCCAAAGATATTTCTTTCAATCCTCCCAGATAAAGGGAGTGGTGATAATATTTCTTTTGCTTCATCTTCCTGCCGCTGAATTTCAGTTTAGCGACGTTCTTAACAACAACAATGTCGTCTATGTTCTTATAGGGTGCAAAATCCGTCTTATTTTTACCGCGCAATAAAACGGCTATTTCAACCGCCAATCTGCCCAAAACTTTTCCAGCAGCATCAATTGTTTTAGTTTCTTTCGTCATTTATTTGATTAATTCTATAACGGCCATTTTCGCCCCGTTTGTTTTTCTTTGTCCGAGTTTAATTATCCTGGTATATCCTCCTTTTCTTTCTTTATATTTGGGAGCGATTTCATCAACCAATTTTTTCACGGCTTTCGGGGAAAAATACCTGGCCAGCAATCTCCGCGAATGCAAAGTGCCGGCTTTGGCCCGGGTTATCTGCTTTTCGACGAAACCGGAAACTTCTTTGGCTTTGGCTTCAGTGGTTCTGATTTTTTCTTTCAATATCAAAGCCGCGGCCAGCGATTTCAGAAGAGCCTTTCTTTGGTCTTTTTTCCTACTTAGTTTTCTTCCTTTTTTTCTTTTCCGCATGTTTAGCTTGAACCGGTTTCTTCTTTGCCTTCGGCTTCTTTGTTACTGGTTTCCGCACCGCCGCTTCGGCCGGCACGGTTTCTTTTTTAAATGTATCGGCAAAAAGGGAAAAATGCTTGACTAAAATTTCGGCGGATTGGGAAAAGGCCTCTTCCGGACTGATAATGCCGTCGGTTTCAATTTCCAAAAACAGCCTGTCATAATCCGTTCTGTCGCCGACTCTCATATTTTCCACTTTGTAGGTTACCCTTCTTATAGGAGTGAAAATGGCGTCAAGTGGAATGGCTCCGATCTCCAATTTCTCCTTTTGTCTGGTTTCACGGGAAGAATAACCGATGCCCTTTTCGATTTGAATTTCCATTTCCAATTCAGCGGATTTGGAAGTCAAAGTGGCGATATGGCAGTTTTTATTCTCCAGTTCCACTTGCGACGGCAAAACGAAATCGGAACCCTTGACTTTTTTCTCCCCCTTTACTTTAAGTATTGCTTTTTGAGGTTCCGGAGAAAATAATTTGAATCTCAATTGCTTCAGATTCAACATTATTATAATGACGTCTTCCATGATTCCGGGAATCGTCGAAAACTCATGCGAAACGCCTTTTATTTTCATTTGAGTGACGGCGACCCCTTCCAGTGACGACAGCAAAACTCGCCTTAAGGAATTTCCCACGGTTACGCCGTAACCCGGATAAAGGGCTTCTATTTCGAAAACGGCTTTATTACTTTCTTTTTTAACGATTTTTGGCGGATGAGATAAATTAAACATGATTATTTTGAATAAAATTCAAATATGGACGAAAGTTCCACCGGCGGAGCGGCTTCATCCAAATTTGGCGAATTTACAACCTTTCCCTCCAAATTCTTGGAGTCCAACTTCAACCAAGAAGGAGGATTATATTTTTTCAAAGAAGAAGACAGTTTCTGGAAAAACGCTTTTTTGAGGGAACTCGGTTTGAGGCTGATTTTGTCTCCTTTTTTAACCGAATAACTGGGAACGTCAACCGGCTTGTCGTTTACCGTAAAATGGCCGTGGGAAACGATCTGGCGGGCAGTTTTTCTTGAAGCAGCGAAACCCAGTCTGAAAACCACGTTATCTAAACGGCTTTCCAAAACTTCTACCAAAGCCGCCCCGATATCGGCTGCTTTTCCCCTCTTCTTTAAAATACCCCTGACGTATTTGCTAAATTGCCTTTCTTCCAGATTATACCAGTTTTTTAACTTCTGCTTTTCTCTCAATTCTTTGCCGTATTCGGAAAAAGATTTCCTTCTTTTTTTGCTTTTGGGGCCGGGCGGATAAGGTTTTCTCACCATCGAGCATTTCTGCGACAAGCATCTTTCTCCGCGCAGAAAAAGCTTTGTTCCCAGACGGCGGCAAATTTTACATTTGGAATTGGAACCTTGCATAATTTTAAACTCTTCTTACTTTCGGCGAACGGCAGCCGTTATGGGGAACAGGCGTCGTGTCTTTGATTGAAATTATTTTCAACCCCCTGGCAGCCAGCGACCTGATGGCCGATTCTCTTCCTGAACCTATTCCTTTGACCAAAATTTCTATTTTTTCAATGCCGATTTTCTGAATGGTTTGGGTAATGGCTTCAGCCACTTTGGAAGCCGCAAAAGGAGTCGCTTTTTTCGCTCCTTTGAAGCCGATGCTTCCTGCGCTGACCCAACCGAGAACTTTGCCTTCAAGATCGGTCAAAGTGATAATAGTGTTGTTGTACGAAGATAAAATATAAATCCTCCCTTCTTTGACTTTTTTCAGGGTTTCTTTGGCTTCTTTTTTCACTTTCGTCTCCACTTTTTCGCTTTCTTTCAATACTTCCTCTTCGGCTGACGGTTTGATGATGCGTTTTTTTCCCATAATATTATGTTGGGGTGGCGGCCGGCTTTCGGCCTGAACCCACGGTTTTTCTTACGTTGCCTCGAACGGTACGGGTATTCGTTTTGGTTCTTTGTCCCCTTACCGGCAATTTTTTGATGTGGCGGATTCCCCTCCAAGATCCCACGTCTTTCAGCCGTTTGATATTCGTCATCACTTCTCTCTTGAGTTCGTCTTCTATCTTGTATTTCTTTTCGATAACGTCTTTGAGATCACTGACTTCCTGGGGAGTCAGTTCCGAAGCTTTTTTGGTCGGTTTGATTTCCGTTTCCTTTAAAATTCTACTAGCCAAAGTCTTGCCTATACCGTAAATATAAGTCAGAGAAATTTTTATTTGTTTGTTTTCGGGGATGTTAACCCCGGCAATACGCGGCATAATTTATCCTTGTCTTTGCTTATGTTTAGGATTTTTTTTGCAGATGACGTAAACTCGACCTCTTCTTTTGAGGATTTTGCAATTTTTACAAATTTTTTTGACCGACGGCCTGACTTTCATAATAGATCAACCGGTTTTCCGGAACTTCTAAAGTTAAGCGGCTACTTGTCTCGGTAGACTATTCTTCCCCTTTTCGCGTCGTACGGGCTTAATTCGACGGTCACTCTGTCGCCGGGCAAAATCTTAATCCGAAACATCCTTAATTTGCCAGCTAAATGGCAAAGAGTTTCTTCTCCGCTGTCCAATTTCACCCTGAAATGCGTACTGGGCAAGGATTCTATAATGATTCCGCTTTTCTTTATATTATTTTTCATTTATAAATTATGAACAATTTTTTAGTTTAGCAAAATATACTAAATTAGTCAATCTTTATAATAATCTTGATTTTATTCAAGTCGTCCGGCGCTTTTCTTACCCAAAACGGCCAAAATTCAACATTGACTCGGCTGATTCTGGGCTGGTTCTCCAAAAATATCTCAGCTTCCGATAATGATTTACCTTTAAGAGCTTTCCTGAGGTTATAATCGTCGACTGCCGAATAAATCTTGGCTGAAACGTTCAAAGAAAGAACGATTTTACCGGCCGCCAAATCAACGGTTTTCGAAGAGAAATCCATTTTCAAACTTTCTTGGTAAACCGAATTGAAAGAAAGAGGATCTTCTCCGCTAAACTTATTGTTCTTGGAAAATTCAGAAATTATCGATTGTTTGGCAAAATCCTCCAGGTTCTCTTTTTGAAACGATAGGGTTCGGCAGTTAACCTTAACCTGGAACCTAAATTCTTTCGCTTCTCCTCCGGCCGCGACCGAAGAGATCTTTTCAACGATTTCGAAAACAGGAGATTCTTCCGAAAAATAATGGAATTTCGAGGAAATCTCCGTTGATTGCAATTCGTTTTTCAACGACTGTCCGCACTCATTTTTAGCTTGTCTTATCAAAGAATCTTCGGCCTGGGTCAGATCTTCTTCAGTCACTTTGGCAACTTCCTCTTTGAAACCTCCGGCCATTGATTCAAAAGATTTGCCGTAAAACTTGATATATCTGTCAGTGCCGGCGAATCCGGGAATGGAAAAATTGGCAGGACCGATATTGTATTCTGAACCGGCTTCATCCGCCACCACTTTAACGTCTATCTCTCCGGGAATCAATTTTCCTTTTTCGTAAACGCCGCCCGGAATAGTAACTTTCACGGGAGTACGAAAAACCTTGCCGTCGGAGGAAACGAAACGGGTGGCAGCTATCAAAATTTGAGGCGAATCGGAATAATTATTATAAACTCTTATGACGCCCTCTGCTTTTTCCTCTTTCGGCGCCTTACCGGATGATTGGAAATCTTTCGTTAAACTTTTCTCTTGCTGAAAAATCCGGCCGGGAATGATTTTTTTCGAAATATCGACCACTTCCGCCTCTTTGTCAATAGTCAATTCCGTCTGACAAGCCGCAATTTCGGTTTCCGGCCAAATTTCTATCTCGGCTTTCGATAAAGTGAAATAACAGAGAAAACCGGCCAAGACCAAAAAAAACAGGCAAAGAAACAAGCCTTTTTTCAGGGGTGAAACCGAGGCCGGCCGGCTGACAATCTTAAAATCCGGCGCGGATTCTTTTTTTATCTCGATTTCTTTTTCTTTTTTGGCAGGAGGAAAGATATCTATTACTTTTTTGTCCATGATAAGATATTATACAATATTTAAGTTTATTCTAAAACAGCCCGAATTCTCCGCACGCCAGCGGAAGAAGATTCCTCTTTTCTTATCTTAAACTCGCCTAATCCCGAGGTTCTTTTAATATGGGGGCCGCCGCAAATTTCCTTAGAGAATACTTCTCCGGTCTCAGGATTGAAAACCGTATAAACGGAAACTTTTTCGGGATATTTTTCCCGGAAAAAAGCTAAAGCTCCCGCAGTCAAAGCTTCTTCCAAACTCATCTCTTCTTTTTTAACTTCCAAATTTTCCTTGATTTTCCGATTGACAATGTCCTCGACCTCTTTAATTTGTTCGGCCGTTAATTTTTGATGATGGGAAAAATCGAATCTTAAACGCTGGGTGGTGATATCTGAACCCATTTGCCTGATATGCTCTCCCAAAACTTTCCTCAAAGCGGCATGAAGCAAATGAGTAGCGGTATGGAGCTTCGGTGAAAACTCTCCCCCACCGCCGAATTTCTTTACCGCACCGGCCCGGGAAATTTCCTGATGTTTCTTAAAAGCTTTTTTGAATTCGCTTTCGTCAACCTCCAATCTTTTTTCCCTGGCCAGCTCGATCGTCAGTTCCAAAGGAAAACCGTAAGTGTCGTACAAATGAAAGGCGTCAACCCCGGAAATGCTTCCTTTTTCGGCAATTTTTTCGAATTGCTTCAGTCCTTTTTGAAGAGTTTCTTCGAATTTTTCCTTCTCTTTTTGAATGACGGTTAAAATTTCTTCTTCTTTCGCTTTAACCTCGGGGTAAATATCCTGATAGATTTCGATCACCTGCCGGCCCAACGGCAGCAAAAAATCTCCTGGCATTTTCAACATTTTGCCGTAGCGGACGGCTCTTCTCAACAGCCTTCTTAAAATATAGCCTCGCTCAGTATTTGACGGTAAAACGTCTTCGGAAATCACGAAAACGGCTCCTTTGACATGGTCGGCGATTATCTCAAAAACTTTGACATTGTCTTGATATTCTTTTCCTCCGGACAATTCCTTGATTTTATTCAGAATACCGATGAACAAATCCGTTTCAAAAACATTCGTTTTCCCTTGAACAACCATGCTTATTCTTTCCAGTCCCCCTCCGAAGTCAACATTTTTCTGAGGCAGTTTTTCAAAACCTTTTTCGGTTTTAATGTACTCCATAAAAACGCTGTTGCCTATCTCGATAAATCTTCCGCAGTCGCAATTGACGTGGCAGGGTTTGTCTTTCCAGACGGAATTTTCATGGCGTTTCAGATCCTCGCCTAAATCGTAAAAAATCTCGCTGTCCGGCCCGCCGGGCTCGTTGAGCGGCATATCCTTCGGCAAGCCGCTTCTTGACCACCAGTTTTTGGTTTCATCGAAATAAAAAATCTGACCGTTTTCCATTCCGTTCTTTTCGCTGAAATCAACGTCTTTTGCCTGAACGCCTTTTCCAGAAAATATCTCCTGCCAAATTTTCACGGATTCATCATCCCTTTTAATGCCGATTTCTTCATTACCCCGGAAAACCGTAACGTAAAGACGGTTAGGGTCGATTTTCAGTACGCCGGTTAAAAAATCAAAAAGCCAATTGAGCTGTTCTTTCTTGAAATAATCTCCCAGCGACCAGTTGCCGAGCATCTCGAAAAAAGTGGTATGGCGATTGTCGCCGATGTCTTCAATATCGGCCACCCGGAAAGATTTCTGACAGTTCACCAAACGTTTTCCCAATGGATGTTTTTCACCCAGCAGATACGGAACCAAAGGCTGCATACCCGAACCGACGAACAAAGTCGTCGGATCGTTTTCCGGAATCAAAGAAGCACCCGGAATAAGGGTATGCCCTTTTTCTTCGAAAAATTGCAAAAACTTTCGTCTTATTTCTTTTGAGTTCATTGAAGATTAAAATTTTCCGTTAAGAAAATCTGTCGGCCACCGTTGAAGCGACGAAAGATTCCGGCTTTATTTTCGGTTCAAAGCCGTTGCCTCTGATCAGGCCGGTGATTTCCTTGATCATGTCTTTCGTTTGGCCGTTTTCTCCGACGTCGGCGTGAATATAACGGAATTGAAAAGAAAAATTTTCTTTTTCGAATTTCTTCATTTCTTTTTCAAAGTTATCCTTGAAATAAAGAGCCAGCTGGCAGGAAAGCAAAACTTCTTCTAAAATTCTCTGTTTCCAATTGTAAAATTTTCTTCCTTTATAAGCGATTTTTTTAATGAAAAACCTGCCGCCTTCGCCTTTTCTCAAAATAACCAAAACCACCGGAAAATGAGGCTCTTCTCCTGAAGAAGAATCACAGCCAACGATAATTTCGTAAAATTTCTCCGGTTTCTCGGAAATATAGCTGATTATTTCTCCAATCACGCCGCTTATTTCGACGTTTCCCTTGGTAGGGTTAAAAAAATAACCGTTTAAAATCTTTTCTTCCATAGTTAGCCATCTTATCAATTTTCTGAAATTTAATCAACGATCAACCCTTCTGATGATTCCTGAAAATTCTTCAATTTTCAAAGAAGCGCCGCCGATTAAAAGACCCTGGAAACCTCCTTTTTCGAGGTAGCCGGCGGCATTTTGAGAATTGACACTGCCGCCATAAAGAACAGGAATATTTTTTTTATTCAGCTTTTCCTTTATCGACATTCTCATTTTTTCAGCTCTTTCCACACTGCAGGCTTTTCCCGTGCCGATGGCGAAAATCGGCTCGTAAGCGATGACCAGATTTAAAAGAAGATTTCCAGTCAGGCCGTTTAAATCTTTTTTAATCTGGGAAACGTTATCTACGCACAAAATCGCTTTCAAACCGGCGCTTAAAGCGGCCTTCAATTTTTTATTTATCGCTTCGTCCGTTTCTTTCTGGTATTTCCTCCTTTCCGAGTGTCCGACGATGACGTATTCCGCGCCTGAATCTTTCAGCATTTCAGGGGATACTTCACCGGTATAAGCGCCAGCATTTTCCCAAAAAACGTCCTGGCCGCCCAATTTTATCTTTGACCGCTTGTTTTTCATTCTTTTCAATTCGGATAGATAAACAAACGGCGGACAAATTACCATTTCCGCATTTCTAATGTTTTTAATTCCTTTCTCAACCGAATTAAAGAGGGTTTTTGCCTCTTTTAGTGCCGCAGGATTACACTTCCAATTTGCTACGATTAAAGATTTCATTTTTGATTTCTTAAGTAGGCAGCGGCCTTTTCCGGTTCAATGGTGGAAATTTCCATCCTGGTGCCTATTTCAAAACCGGCCCAAGTCGAAGTTTTCGGCAAAATCGTCCAATGCCAGTGGTAAAAGGGGTATTTTTTCCCGTCGCAGGGAGCAGTATGCAGATAAAAATTATAGGCGGGGTCGGACAACCCTTTGTGGATTTTGGCCAAAACTTTCTGAAAAATCTCGCTCAACTGCCATTTTTCTTCCTCGGTAATCCTTTCAAAATAAGAAAGATGCAACTTCGGAGAAATAATAACCTGAAAAGCGGATTTCGAAGCAAAGGGGCAAAGGGCGAAAAAATGCTTATTTTCAAAAACTATTCTTTTTTTAACTTTCAGCTCCCATTTGTTCATCTCGCAATAAATGCATTTTTTAGTTTTTTTGTAATATCTTGCCGAGTTGGCCAAAGCCTTATTCAAATCAATGTCAATCAAAGGAGTGGTGATTATCTGCGAATGGGGGTGGAAAATCGAGGCGCCGGCTTCCGAACCGTGATTATGGAAAATTGAGATATGATTGACGAAATCCTTATTCATCAGATCCAAATATCTTTTCTGGTAAATGTCGAAAACCTCCTTCACCTCACTGACTTCTTTGAACTGGCCCAAAGACTTACAATGGTCGCGGGTAATGACCACTTCGTGAAAACCGACAGCGTTCATTTTCTCGTAAAAAGGCCCTTCTTTTCTTTCCGCCAATCCAGAATTAGGAATAAAAGCTGGATATTTATTGGGAATAACCGCGGTCGTCCAGTCCTTCGATCCTTTTTTAGATGAGATATCTTTTCCTCGGAAAAAAGCGAGAATCGCTTTTTCCCGGACGCCGTCTCCGCAAAAAGGGCAGTCTTTGCCGACCGGCTCTTTATTCTTCCTTCTTTCCCGTTTGAACGTCTCCGGCTTCCTGGCCCGGCCGGTGGCGATAACCACCCAATCCTTGGAAACCAAATCAAAACGAAGTTCGGAAGGAAACTTTTTAACCTGTTTTTTAATCGTCGAAGATTTATTAATCATACATTCCTTTGATTAAATTTAATTTGATTCTGATCAAATCCAAAGCCATATTTAAGATGCTTTTGAAATTAACTTTGCTTTCCAAGTCGTTTTTCCAATGAACCGGAATTTCTTTTATTTTATAGCCGTGTTTTTTGGCTATAACCAAAATTTCTGGGTCAAAAGCGAAATCCTCGATTTTGCATTTCGGGAAGATTTCTTCGGCCGCTTTTTTAGTGAAGCATTTGAAGCCGCATTGGGTATCCTGAATTCCCCAAAGACCGATGATTAATTTCCGATAGAGTTTGAAACCTTCTCCCAAAACCATATCCCTCAGCCAGGGCTGTGGAGGATCCAAAACCGCTCCTTTGACGTCTCTCGAACCGATGGCGATATCGCAGCCTTTTTCAAATTCCGGCCACATTTTTTCAATCTGGTCAAGCGAAGTGGAATTGTCGGCATCGACGAAAATCCTGAAATCGCCTTGAGACGCCAGCATGCCTTTTTTGACGGCAAAACCCTTGCCCCGCTTGGAAGAACCCTCGATTAATTTCAATCCCCTGATCCGTTCCGCCGAATCTTTGACGAATTGAACGGTTTTATCAGTCGAACCGTTGTCAACAACCAAGATTTCGTAATCGTACGGCTGTTTTGACAGATAACCGTCGATGTCTTTCAAGGTCTTGGGCAAGCGTTTTTCTTCGTTATAAACGGGAATAATTACTGAAAGACGCATATTGGATTATTTTAACATTTCATTGAAAATTCCGCCAATTTCTAAAGCGGACAGGGAGTCAGAACTTTTGCTCCGTTTTTCGTTACGGCAATCGTCTGCTCAAAATGGCAGGATAAAGAACCGTCAGCCGTCTTAAAACCATGGCCGTCCCCGCTTTTTTCGATCCGCCAGCCGCCGACGGCAATCATCGGCTCCAAACACAAAACCATTCCTTCTTTGATTTTAGGACCGCTTTCTTTACAATCAAAAGTCTTTTCCTTATTCTTGGCTGCTTTTGAAAAATAATTAAGTATTTGGGGATCTTCGTGAATTTCTCTGCCGATGCCGTGGCCGCAAAGTTCGCGGATAACGCTGAAACCCTGGGATTCGGCATAAGCCTGGATGGCCCGGCTGAGATGGCCGATGGTCTTGCCCGGTTTTATTTCCTTGATCCCTTCGGCCAGAGTTCTTTTCGTCGTCCGGATCAATCTGGAAACTTCCGGCTCTATTTTTCCCACAGGCAAGGTAACGGCCATATCAGTATGGAAACCTTTGAACAAAATTCCTAAATCAAGAGAAATAATATCCCCAGCCGTTATTTTCCGGTCAGAAGGAATGGCATGGACGATTTCTTCGTTGATCGAAGTGCAAAGGCAGGCGGGAAAATCTTCGTAACCTTTGAAAGAACATTTTCCGCCAGATTTTAAAATCAGGCTCTCGGCGAGCCTGTCTAATGTTTTCGTGGTGATCCCCGGCTTTACCTTTTTCTTTAATTCTTCCATGATTCCTGCCAGGATTTTTCCCCCTTCGGCCATTATTCTTATTTCTTCCGGAGTTTTGATGGAAATCATTTATCAAGCCTCCGAAGAGGCGAAGATGAAGAAGAGAACGAAATTCTCTTCGCCCTCAACCGTTATTTTAAAGCTTTCAGAATATCCCGGAAAACGTCAGCCGGCGGTTTTTCTCCGTTGATTCTTTTCATTCTTAATTTTTCTTTTTTGAACAATTCAATCAAAGGAAAAGTCCTTTCTCTGTATTCTTTCAGCCTGACTTTTATGGTTTCCGGATTGTCCAGCCCTTTTCTTTTCATCAATTCCGAACCGTCGATAGGGCATTTTTTTAGCCGGGCCGTTTCTTTGGTGTAGAGAATCGGGTGTCGCATCAGCCGGCAGATTCTCCGATGGCTGTTTCTGAAAATTGAAGTTTCGGCGCTCTGCTCAAGTAGAATCACTTCGATATTTTCCCTTTTGTAAAACTTTTTCAAAAAAGGAATCAACCTCTCCCCTTCGTAAAGAGTGCGGGGAGAACCGGACAAAATCAAACTTTTGCCGGCTTTGAATAATTCTTTGATTTTTTCCATCACCAAAAAAGTCACGAAAGGCGGACTGCAAAGCAGCCCGTTTTCCCATAATTCCTTTTCTTTTTTGAAATGGTAAGTTTTCCCGTCGATCTTTATCCAATTTTTGCCGGATGTTTCTTTCCGGGTGAATTTATCTTCCAATATTTTGCTGGTTTCAAAATAATATAAATTCATCTTTTCGGACAAAAGTTCGCCCTGGGTCCCTTTGCCCGATCCCGGAGAACCCAATAGAATGATTACTTTTTGCTTGTTTTTTCCAGCCATAAACTATTTTTTTTAAAAATTAAAAAGTTTCGTATTCCCGCATCTGCAATTGGGCGTTAACCTGACGCATAATGTCCAAAACCACGGAAACCACGATCAACAAAGCGGTACCGCCGATCAGGAATTGGAAAACCATAACGCCGGTTATTCCGGCGATAATCGAAGGTATGACCGCGATAAAGCCCAAAAACAAGGCGCCGACTAGCAAAACCCTGTTCAGAATAAAATACATGAAATTGGCGGTGCTTTCTCCCGGCCTGATGCCGGGAATAAATCCGCCCATTTTCTGCAGATTGGAGGAAATGGCTTTAGGGTCAAAAGTGACTGCAGTATAAAAATAAGTGAAAAGCACGACCAGTAGAAAGTACGAAATGCCGTAAAACCACATATTCTGAAAAGCTTTGTTCACTCCTTGAGCGATAGTGCCGACGATTCCTTCCATTCCCCCTAAAAAACTGGCAACCATTCCCGGCAAAAGCATGATTGATAAAGCGAAAATAATGGGAATTACTCCGGCCGGATTGATGTTCAGCGGCAGATAAGTAGACACTCCCCCGTACATTTTTGTACCCCTGACTCTTTTGGCGTAAGAAATCGGAATATTGCGGCGCCCTTCATTAACCAAAACCACGCCGGCTGTAATAACCAAAGCCATGGCAAAGAAAAACAAATAAGAAGGAATCTTGGCCGGGTCCCAGGTAAGCATCATCTGCCTGACGCTGTTCGGCACGTCGGCCACGATGCCGGCGAAAATCAAAAGTGATACGCCGTTGCCGATGCCTTTCTCGGAAATCAACTCTCCCAACCACATCAGAAATAAAGTGCCGGCCGTCACGGTTAAAATCGAAGTAATGATCAATTCAAAAGAAAGCTGCTCGATTATCTGCTGGCGCTGAAAAAGAACGAGCATGGCGTAACTTTGGAGAAAAGCGAAAGGCACCGTCAAAATTCTGCCGTATTGGTTGAATTTCGCCCTGCCCTGTTCGCCTTCTTCTTTATAAATTTTCTCCAAAGCCGGGAATATCATGGTCAGCAATTGCATGATGATCGTGGCGGTGATGTAGGGTCCGAGCCCCAGCATGATGATCGAAAGATTGTCCAAAGCTCCTCCGGTAAAAAGATTTAAAAGGCCGAAAAGCTGATTGGCTTGGGAAAATTCCCGTATTTTTTCCAGGCCGATTCCCGGAATGGGAATATTGGCCATTAATCTGAAAATGGCGAAAATTGCCAAGACGAAAAGAATCTTATTTCTTAAATCTTTTACTTTGAATATTTGGATGATTTTTTGATACCACATGGCCACGGTTGGTTTTTAACTGCCGATTTTGACGCTACCGCCGCATTTCTCTATTTTCTCTTTGGCGCTTTTTGAAATCAAGCAGTTCTCGAAATTCAGCGCTTTGGTTATTTTTCCTTTGCCCAAAATTTTGACTTTCGGCGTTTTGCCCGATGTTTTGGAAATCAGGCCTTTTTCCAACAGCGTTTCGGCATTGACTTTTTCTTCCGCTTTGAATTTTTTCTCCAAAATTTCCAAATTCAAAATGGCGATTCCTTTTCCAGCGGAAAATCCCCGCTGAAGGCTGGACTTGTGTCTGTAGCCCTTCAATTTCGGGTACCTTTTAATCAGTTCGCGGACAGCCGGTTGGAATCTTCTTCCGGCCCGGGATCTTTGTCCTTTCTGGCCGCGGCCGGAATAAGTGCCTCTTTTTCCGCCACGACCGACTCTCTTGGCTTTTTTCGCCTTATGAATTGGTTTTAATTGGTGTAATTGCATGTTTATGCCGTTTTTTCAACTTTTTCTTTTTTAACTTTCAATTTTTTAAAAGCAGCCATGACAGCTTGGGCGTTGTTCAATTTATTGGTGGTCCTGCCTAAAATTTTGGAAGAGATATTTTTTATTCCGGTCAAAGAACAGATAATTCTCACCGCTCCGCCGGCCACCAGTCCCCTTCCCTTTTTTTGGGGTTTAATAATGACTTTGGCCGCTCCGAATTTGGCATAAACTTCATGGGGAATCGTCTCTCCTTCAGTCAAAGGAACCGTGATTAAATTTTTCTTGGCCAATCTGGTCGCTTTTTCCACTGCCTGGGCCACATCCGAACCCTTTGACACTCCGATGCCGGTTTTGCCCTGCTTGTTTCCGACAACGACCACGGCCCGGAATCTGAGGCGCTTGCCGCCGGCGGTAACCCTCGTCACTCTCGCCAAATCCAAAAGCTTGGATTCAAACTCATCCTTAATCTCCCTGTTTCTGGAGAAAGAGGATCGGCCATATTCTTTTTTTCCTGTTTTTTCTCTGATCATAAATGAATTTATTTTAAAATTTCAGGCCGGCTTCTCTCGCCCCGTCAGCCAAGGCCTTTATTCTGCCGTGATATTTATAGCCGCCTCTGTCAAAAACGACTTTTTCGATTTTCAAATTTTTAGCCAGGTCAGCGATCAATTTTCCGACTTTTTTGGCTTTATCAATTTTCTTCTCGCGGTTTTTCTTGAATTCCGAATCATCGGCCGCGGCCATGGTTTCGGCTTTTTCATCGTTTATCAGTTGAGCGTAAATATGCTTTTCCGACTTGAAAACAGAAAGCCGGGGAACAAGGGCCGTCCCGAAAATTTTCGCTCTGATTTTTTTGTGGCGCTTGCGCCTTTTTTCCTCTTTTTCCAACATATAAATGCGACTGACAACTCTTTATTTTCCGCCGGCCGTCACCACCTTCTTACCGACTTTTCTTCTGATTATTTCCCCCGCATATCTTATGCCTTTTCCTTTATACGGTTCGGGCGGCTTTGCTTTTCTTATATTTGAAGCGAATTGGCCGACTGATTCCTTGTCGATTCCGGAAACGGTAATCGTTTTTTTATCCAAGGCAACTTTCACTCCTTCGGGAATTTTCAGTTTGACCGGATGGCTGAAGCCGACGGATAAAACGAGTTCTTTTTCCGTTGCCTCCGCCTTGAACCCGACTCCTTCGATCTCCAATTTTTTTTCGAAACCGACGGTAACTCCTTCAACCATATTGGCAATCAGCATTCTGGTCAATCCCCAAAAGGATTTTATTTTTTTAGCCTGGCTGCCGACGAATTTTTTCTTGCCGGTTTCGCCGGATTTCAAAGAAACCAAAATCTTATCGCCGGCTAAGCCGATTCCAATCTCAGGACGGAATTCCTTTGAAATTTCGCCCCGAGGACCTTTGACGCTTACTTTCCCGCCGTCTATTTTAACTTCCACTCCCGGCGGTATTATGATTGGTTTTTTGCCTACTCTGCTCATAAGATAGTTTAATTTATGCGGAATTCAATTTACCAAATTTCACAGATTACTTCTCCTCCTATTTTCTGCTTTCTCGCCTCTTTGTTCGTCATCAGCCCCTTGGAGGTGGAAATGACGGCTATGCCGTAATCTCCTTTGACTTTTTTCCTTTTTATTCCGGCTGAATCGAAATAAATCCTTTGTCCGGGCTTGGAAACTTTCTTCAACCCCAAGATGGCCGGATTTTTATCTTGATATTTCAAAACGATCTCGATCGTCTTTTTCGTTTTCCTGCCTTTTTTTTCGACTTTCTCGACAAAACCCTGCTTCTTTAAAATCTCGGCGATTTCATATTTCAAATTGGAAAAAGGCACCTCGACCGTTGGATGGCAAACCGCCTGGGCGTTCTTTATTTTATTTAACATGTCGGCAATTGGATCAGTAATCATATGTTTTTACCATGAAGATTTCTTAACTCCGGGAATTAATCCCTGATTGGCCATTTCCCGGAAACAAATGCGGCAAAGCCCGAATTTTCTCATATAAGCTCTTTTCCTGCCACATTTGAAACATCGCCTGACCACTCGACTTTTGAATTTCGGTTTTCTTTTGGATTTTGCTATTTGCGCTTTGGTAGCCATAATTTTACGATTTAATCGGAAATCCCAATAATTTAAACAATTCTATTGCTTCTTCTTTGTTTTTGGCCGTGGTAACGACGGTTATTTCCAGACCGAAAATATTCCTGGCTTTTTCCGGCAAAATTTCCGGAAAAGTGATGTGCTCTTTGACGGCGATGGTCAGATTGCTCTGTTTATCGATCGATTCAGGAGAAATGCCTTTGAAATCCCTTGTTCTGGGTAAAGCAAGATTAATGAACCTTTCCAAAAAATCCGCCATCTTTCTACCACGTAAAGTGACCTTGGCTCCGATCGGCATGCCCTGACGAAGTTTGAAACTTGAAATCGCCTTTTTAGCGTATGTTTTGACGGCTTTCTGTCCGCAAATCAAGCCGAGTTCCTCCAAAATAAAATCGGTCATCTTTTTCTGTTCTTCGTTCGTTTTGTCTGCCACCTGCCTGCCGTAGCCGGTGTTTACCACCACTTTTTCGATTTTAGGCGCGGCCATCGGACTTTTATAGCCGAATTTTTGCATCAGGGCCGGCACAACTTCTTTTTTATATTTTTCCTGCAGTTTACTCATAAACAATTATGTTTCTTGTCCGCATTTTTTGCAAATCCGGTACTTTTTACCTTGGTTTATTTTGTAAGACAATCTGGACGGCTGGCCGCATTTAAGGCAAATCAATTTCGCATTGGATACGGCAATAGCGGCCGGCAAAACGACAATCTGCCCTTTTTCACCCGACTTTTTCGGCTTGCGGTGCCTTTTCCTCAAATTGATTCCTTCCACTATTATTCTGTTCTCATTCGGAAAAACCTGTAATACTTTGCCTTTTTTCCCCCGGTCTTTCCCGGAAATCACTATAATTGTATCATTTTTCTTGATTTTCATCGTTTTTTTATATTATCTCCGTTGCCAAATTGGCTATTTTATCAAAACCTTTTTCTTTAATCTCTCTCGGCAAGGGGCCGGTGATTCTTCCTCCTTTCGGCTCTTTGGTTTTTCCGTCCAAAATTACGGCCGCATTCTCGTCAAATCTGATATAAGTGCCGTCGGCTCTCCGGAAATTCTTTTTCTGACGGACTATGACCGCCCTGACAATTTCGTGTTTTTTGACGATTCTTCTGGGCTCGGCTTCCTTGACAACGGCCACGATAATGTCGCCGATCTGAGCCGAACGCTTTCTGGTCCCGCCTAAAACGTTAAAACACTGGATAATTTTGGCTCCGGTATTATCTATGACTTTCAGCATGGTGCGCGGTTGTACCATAGAATTAAATCTTTTTAATTACCTTCCATTTTTTATCTTTCGACATCGGCCGGCTTTCTTCAATCACGACTTTATCGCCGATTTCATAATCGCCACTGTTTTCAACATGGGCTTTGTAATTCTTGTGAAGCCTGAATCTTCTTTTGTATTTCTTATGTTCTTTCAGCCGTTCAACCTTGACCGTGACCGTCTTCTGCATTTTATTGGAAACAATGTTTCCTTTTAATTGTTTTTTCGGCATAAAAATAATAGAATAATTATTTACTTTGTTTTAAAAGCGTCAATATTCTGGCCACTTCTTTTTTAATCTTGCGGATTTCCCTGACGTTTTTCACCTTGCCGGCAGCCAAATCAAACCTGAGCTGTTTCAATTTTTCCCGGTCGTCTTTCAAAATCTTCTGCATCTCTTCTTTGCTTTTTTTGCGCAATTCTCCGATCATCTGTTTTTTTTAACGTTTTATGAATTTCGTCTTGACCGACAATTTATCCGAAGCTTTTCTGAAGGCCTCTCTGGCCGTTTCTTCTTTAATGCCGTCCAGTTCGAAAATAATCCTGCCCGCTTTCACGGCAAAAACATAATGGTCGACTGATCCTTTGCCTCCGCCCATGGGAACTTCCGTACCTTTTTTCGTCACCGGTTTATCCGGAAAAATCCTGATCCAAAGTTTTCCTCCTTTTTTAAGATATCTGAGAATGGCCCGCCTGGCCGCCTCAATCTGCCTGGCTGAAACCCAATGGGTGGTCAAAGACATTAAAGCGAAAGAACCGAAATCCAAAGAAGTTCCTCTGAGTTCTTTTCCTTTTGACCTTCCTTTGTGCCATTTCCGATGTTTGACTTTTTTGGGCATTAATATGGACATGTTTTTAATCGAATGACGAGACTTCGCTTAAGCGGTTACTCTTCGAATTTTTCCCCTTTGTAAATCCAAACCTTTATGCCTATCGTCCCGTAAGTGCAATAAGCTTCTTCTATGGCGAAATCAATGTCAGCCCTTAAGGTTTGACGCGGCAATCTGCCTTTCTGCAGCCATTCCCGCCTGGCTATTTCCGTTCCGTTCAAACGGCCGGATACCTCGATCCTGGCTCCTTTCACCTGCTTGGATGACATGACTTTGTCCAGGGACTGTTTTAAAACCCTCCTGAAAGGAAACCTTTTTTCGATTTGCTGGGCGATATACTGACCCGTTAAAGAAGCGGAAGACCAGACATCCTTGATTTCCCTGATTTCAATCCTTATTTCGGTCTTGTTCTTGGCATCTTTAACGGCCAACGGCTTTTTCTTGTTTAAAACCGTTTGCAGCATTTTTTTTAATTCTTCAACCCCGCTGCCGCCCCGCCCGATGATCAATCCCGGCTTGGCACTGAAAATGATCACGTTCAATCTTCCGGTAAACCTTTCAATTTCGATTTTTTCCACCCCGAATTTTCTGATTTTCTTTTTGAGAAAATCCCTGATTTTAAAATCATCTTCCAAATATTCGGTAAATTTTTTCCTGTTGAACCAGCGGGAATTCCAATCAGCCAAGTTTTTCAATCTGTATGCTTTTGGGTGAACTTTGTGAGACATAAATTAATGAATTTTCGACTTATTTCAATATTTAAAACGCTTTACGCTTGAATATTTTTTTAACCGTTTCCTTTCCTGTTTCCATTTTTCTTCTTTTATCAGCCGGTTCGAATTTTTTCCATTTAGCCGAAGGTTTTATCTGGGACGGAGTTTTTTCCGCCACAGCGGCTTTTTCTACGACCGGTTCAACGGTTTGAACTTTTTCAGCCGCCCCTTTGGCTTTTTTGCCCTTTTTTCCGGTTTTCGTTTTTTCTCCGAGGACTACGGTAATGTGAGAAGTTTTTTTCTGAATCTCATAGGCCTGGCCTCGGGATCTGGGCCGCCATCTTTTGTTTTTCGGACCCTCGTCCACCGTGATCTTTGAAATATACAAATCAGCCGCCTCCAATTGAAAATTATTTTTAGCATCGGCTACGGCCTGTTTTAAAAGCTTCAGTAAAGGCCTGGCTGATTTTTTAACGGTGAAATTCAAAGTATCCAGAGCTTCCTGAACCGACTTGCCTCTGACCAAATCCGCCAGCAAACGGACTTTTCTGGGAGCTATTCTTAAATAATTTAATTTTACGGAAACCGGCATATTTTTGAATTATTTTTACCCGTTATTTTTTGGCTGCTTCGGTACTCTGTCCGGCCGTTGCTTTCGTTTCCAATTCCCTCTGCATTTTGCCGCCGTGCCGGCCGAATTTGGTTGTCGAAGCGAATTCCCCCAGTTTATGGCCGACCATATTTTCCGTCACTCTTACCGTGATGAATTCTTTTCCATTGTGAACACCAAAGGTAAAATCGATCATTTCTGGCGTGATAACAGAACGCCTTGACCAGGTTTTAATGACTTCATCCCCGCCTACTTTCAAATTCTTTATTTTTTTCAGTAATTTTTCGTCCGTAAAAGGACCTTTCTTTAATGATCTCGACATATTATTATTTCTTTTTACCTTTTCTTCTTTGAATAATCAATTTATTGGTCCATTTTTTCCTTTTTCTGGTTTTCACTCCCAGAGCTGGCTTGCCCCAGGGCGTTTTGGGATGTTTCAACCCGATGCCGGTTCTTCCTTCTCCTCCGCCGTGCGGATGGTCCACCGGATTCATGGCCGACCCCCGGACATGCGGTCTTATGCCTTTTCTCCTCGAACTGCCGGCTTTACCCACATCAATGAATTTATGTTCCGGAAAGGAAATTTGGCCGATGGAAGCAAAACATTCACCCAAAATTTTTCTGACCTCGGTGGAAGGAAAAACCAAATGGGTGTATTTCCCTTCCTGGGCTAAAACCCTGGCCGAAGTTCCGGCCCCCCTGACCAATTTGCCCCCTCTACCCGGTTCAACTTCAATATTATAAACCTGCGTTCCCACTGGAACATTTTTCAATTTCATCCTGTTGCCCGTCTTTATTTCCGCTTTTTCGGCACAAATCACGCTATCGCCGATTTTCAAATCTTGAGGGCAAATCCGATATCTTTTTTTCTTATCTTGGTATTCCAAAAGACAAATAAAACAACTTCGATACGGATCGTATTCCACGGCCAACATTTTAGCCGGCATATCCAACTTTTCTTGGCCGAAATCGATAATTCGGTAAAGGCGTTTGACGCCGCCGCCATGATGGCGAACGGTGATTCTGCCTGAAGAACCCCTGCCCGCTTTTCTCTGTAAAGACAACAAGAGCTTTTTTTCCGGCTTTTTTTTAGTTACTTTGTATTTTGGCATATTTTCAATTATCTCGGCAAAACTTCAATCTTCTGGCCTTTGGCTATCTTGATAATCGCTTTTTTATAACCCGGCTTTTTCCCTTGAATTTTACCCAATCTTCTTTTTTTCTCAGGCACGTTGATAATCCTTGTTGAAACGACTTTGACGCCGTAGCTTTCTTCAATAGCTCTTTTTATCTCTATTTTGTTGGTGGCCGAAAAAACCCTGAAAACATACTGGTTATTTTTCGCCAAATCACCGACTTTTTCCGAAACGTGGGGATTTTTCAAAGTTTTATAAGTCCGGTCGAAAATTACTTTCGGCAAACGAACGTTTTCCGTCTTCGCCTCCGGACTTTCGGTTTTGATCTTTTCTTTCTTTTCGGCTTTGGGACAAGGCTCGCTTTTTTTAACAGCGGCTTTTTCCTTTTTCTCCGGTGCCGGTTTTTTCTTTTTAAAAATATCGAAAATCGCCATAAGTTATTTTGAAAAAATTTCTTTTACCACTTTTATCGATTCTTTAGGCATCATCAAATATTTAGAAGAAAGCAAATCCAAAACGTTCAGATTTCTCGCTTCAACCACTTCAACTCCGGTAAGATTTCTGCTGGCCAGAATCACGTTTTTTTCGATTTTCGGCAAAGCGATCAAAAAAGAACCCTTTTTGAAATTTTCAATCAGCTTGGCCAAAGATTTTGTCTTCGCTTTTTCCAATTTTAATTCGTCCAAAACTACAAGCAGGTTGCTTTTGGCCTTCTCCGACAAAACCATGAATAAGGCCTTTTTTTTCATTTTTTTGTTTATTTTCTTTTTAAAAACCCTGTCTTTGGTCGGACCGAAAGTCACTCCTCCTCCCCGCCAAATGGGCGACCGGCG
Organism: Patescibacteria group bacterium; assembly: GCA_035529635.1. Taxonomy (GTDB): domain Bacteria; phylum Patescibacteriota; class Minisyncoccia; order Minisyncoccales; family RBG-13-42-11; genus DATKWJ01. The sequence continues at coordinate 32,303 of DATKWJ010000005.1, read as the reverse complement.
CGAACCGTGCCTGGCACGGCCGGTTCCTTTCTGCCGCCAGGGTTTTCTGCCGCCGCCTCTGACTTCTCCCCTGTTTTTAGCTTGAGCCGTAACTATCCTTCGGTTGGCCATCTGGCTGATCGCTACCTGATGAACCAAATCCGAATTCATCGGCAATTCAAATATTTCCTTGGGCAGCAGGACCGTTCCTTTCTCTTCTCCTTGTTGATTGTGAACAGCGTATTTCATTTTGCCGAGTAAAAAATAATAGTTATTTTACGGAAAATATTTCCAATAAAGCGCCTCGCCTTCCGGCCACGGCACCTTTAACGGCCAATAAATTGTTTTCTTTGTCAATTTTGACGATTTTCAGGTTTTTAACCGTCGTTCTTTCGCTTCCCATCCGCCCCGGCATTTTTCTTCCCTTAATGACTCTTTCCGGAAAAGAAGTGCCTACTGATCCCAGAGTTCGATGTTCATGTTTAACCCCGTGAGTGGCATTTCTTCCGGAAAAACCCCATCTTTTCACCGCTCCCTGGAAGCCTTTGCCTTTGGAAATTCCCGAAACTTTCACTTTGTCTCCCTCTTGAAAAACGGAAATATCGACTTCGTCTCCGATTTTCAAATCTCCGCCGTTCTTGAATTCCCTGAGGTATCGGTATTCTTTTCCTTTCTCCACTTTTTTTATTTTTTTCGTTTTTTTAATAAAACCGATCTGGCAGGCCTGATAGCCGTCCGTCTCCGTTTTTTTTATCTGGGTCACGCGGCAAGGGCCGGCTTCAATCCAAGTTACCGGAAGAATTCTTCCTTTTTCATCGAATATCTGCCCCATATCCAATTTTATTCCCAGAATGAATTTCATTTCCTAAATTTTATTAATTTAAAACCGGGCATGGCCCGGTCTTACTGCCATTGTTCGCTTTTAAAATTATAAATTCAGATATTAAACAACTTTGGTCTTTTAATCATAAAATAAATTTCATTAAAAGTAAACAGTTAACCGGCAGTCCTTACATTTTTATTTCAATATCAACGCCGGCCGGCAAATTCAAATTCATCAAAGCGTCAATCACTCTTTGGTTGGGATTCAATATGTCTATCAATCTCTTATGAATTCTCATTTCAAACTGCTCTCTGGCGTCTTTATGAACGAAAGAAGACCTGTTGACGGTGTATTTGCGTATTTCCGTAGGCAAAGGAACCGGGCCCAAGACCTCGGCTCCGTGTCTTAAAGTCACTTCGACAATCTGACGGGCGGAATTGTCAATCACTTTATGATCAAAAGCTCTTAGCTTGATTCTAATTTTTGATTTTATCTCTTCTTCGGTGGCAACAATTTTCTTTTTCGACATCTTAAAAGGAACAATAAAAATTACCGATTATTAACTGCCAATTGTTTATTGAAGATTATTATCCGTTTACGTCTGATCTTATTTTACCACTTTGGTAACGACTCCTGCTCCGACGGTTTTTCCGCCTTCTCTGATGGCGAATCTTTGTTTCTCTTCCATAGCAATGGGAGCCAATAACTTCACTTTCAAGTTGACCGTATCTCCCGGCATAACCATTTCCGTGCCTTCCTGCAGAGTCACTTCGCCGGTAACATCAGTGGTTCTGAAATAGAGCTGGGGCTTGTAGCCGGTAAAGAAAGGAGTGTGGCGTCCGCCTTCTTCCTTGGTCAAAATGTAAATTTCTCCCTCAAATTCAGTATGGGGAGTTATCGAACCCGGCTTGGCCAAAACCTGTCCTCTTTCAACGTCCTCTTTTTTCAATCCTCTAAGCAGAATGCCGACATTGTCTCCCGCTTTTCCTTCATCCAGAATTTTATTAAACATCTCAACGCTGACAGCGATTGTTTTCATAGTCGGTTTGATTCCGACCAATTCCACTTCATCGTTTGAATGGACTATTCCCCGTTCAATCCTTCCGGTGGCCACGGTTCCTCTTCCGGCAATAGAAAAGACGTCCTCAATAGCCATCAATAAAGGCTTGTCCATTTCCCTGACCGGCTCGGTAACATATTCGTCTATGGCTTTGACAAGTTCCAAAATGGGCTTGATCGCCTCATCTTCAGCCGAATTGGCTTCCAGCGCTTTCAAGGCTGAACCTTTGATTATGGGAGTCTCGTCTCCGGGAAAGTTGTACTTTTTCAATAATTCTCTCACTTCCGACTCAACTAAAGAAATCATTTCCGGATCATCAACAGCATCGCATTTGTTCAAAAATACGACAATCGAAGGCAGTCCCACTTGACGGGCCAAAAGAATATGTTCTCTGGTCTGAGGCATCGGGCCGTCAGGTGCGGAAACAACCAGAACCGCTCCGTCCATCTGGGCTGCTCCGGTAATCATGTTCTTGATGTAGTCGGCGTGCCCCGGACAATCGATCCAGGCATAATGCCTTTTTTCCGATTCGAACTCAACGTGAGTAACGTTAATGGTCAACCCCCTGGCTTTTTCTTCGGGAGCCGAATCGATCTGGTCAACGGATTTCTCGGTTGACTTAAAACCGGCCAATTTCTGGGCTTTGAGAATGGCGGCGGTTAAAGTGGTTTTTCCATGGTCAACGTGACCGATGGAACCGATATTAAGGTGAGGTTTTCCCCTTAAAAATTTTTCTTTCTCTGCCATATTTTTTTAATGATTTATTATTTTATGATTTATTAACTTTATAATCTGCGAACCTTTATGAATTATTTATATTTGTTATTTTATTAAAACTTTCAATTTTGTCAACTGATAAGCCCCCTGGCCTTATTTTCTTTTCCCGTCAATAATTTCCTGGGCTATATTATTGGGAACTTCTTCGTACCGGTCAAATTCCATAGTAAACGTTCCTCTGCCTTCTGTCAATGAACGGAGCGAAGTCGCGTAACCGAACATTTCCGCCAAAGGCACTTTAGCATCGATTACCTTCATTTGCAATCTGTCGTTCGTCTCTTCAATCCTGCCTCTTCTGGCCGAAAGATCTCCAATGACGTCGCCGAAAAATTCCATAGGGATAACGACTTCCAATTTCATAATCGGCTCCAATAAAATCGGTTTTGCTTTTTTGGCGACTGTCTGAAAAGCCATGCTGCCGGCTATTTTAAAAGCCATTTCCGAAGAATCAACTTCATGGAAAGAACCGTCATAAAGAGTGACAGCCAAATCAACCATGGGATAGCCGGCCAAAATTCCTTTGTCGGCCGCTTCTTTGACGCCTTTGCCCACAGCCGGAATGAATTCTTTGGGAATGATTCCGCCTTTGATTTCGTTGATAAATTCAAAGCCGGCACTTCTCTCTTTCGGCTCGGCTCTCAGGAAAACATGGCCGTATTGCCCACGGCCGCCGGACTGCTTGATGTACTTTCCTTCGGCTTCAGCTGTTTCTTTGATGGTTTCTTTGTAAGCGACCTGAGGCCGGCCGACATTGGCTTCTATTTTGAATTCCCTTCTCAACCTGTCGTTAATGATATCCAAGTGTAATTCGCCCATGCCAGAAATAATCGTTTCGCCGGTTTCCAAATCTCCTTTGACTCGGAAAGTCGGGTCTTCGTCCATTAGCCGTTTCAAGGCTACGCCTATTTTTTCCTGATCAGCTTTCGTCTTAGGTTCGATCCTGATTGAAATAACAGGTTCAGGGAAAATGATTTTTTCAAGCACGATCGGCTGATTTTCATCGCAAAGGGTCTGGCCGGTGGAAGTGTTTTTCAATCCCACGGTGGCGGCTATGTCACCGGTATAGACCTCTTCCACTTCTTCCCGTTCTTGAGCATGCATCCTCAAAATTCTGCCGATTCTTTCTTTTTCTCCGGTAGTCGTATTTAAAACGTAAGAACCCCGCTTCAAAAAACCGGAATAAATTCTGAAAAAAGCCAGAGTTCCGACATAAGGGTCAGTGGCGATTTTAAAAGCCAAAGCGCAAAAGGATTCGTTGTCCAAAGGTTTTCTTTCGACGGTTTCGCCGGTTTTGGGATCTATGCCTTTAACTGGAGGAAGTTCCGTCGGATTGGGCAGATAATAAACCACGCCGTCAAGCAAAGGCTGGACTCCTTTATTCTTCAAAGCCGAACCGCAGAAAACCGGAATAAGTTTATAATCAATAGTTGCCTGCCTTAAAGTTTTTCTCAATTCTTCAACTGAAATTTCCTGGCCGGCCAGATATTTCTCCAATAAAATTTCATCTTCTCCAGCCACTTTTTCAACCAGCTTTTTTCTCCATTCTTTGGCTTTGGCCAAAAGATCCTGGGGAATTTCTTCTTTCTTAACGACTTCGCCGAAACTTCCTTTGAATTTCAAAGCTTTCATCTCCAATAAATCGATTATTCCTTCAAGGTTTTCTTCTTCTCCCATAGGCAGTTGAAGAGCTACGGCCGAAGGAGACAATTTTTTCCAAATAGATTCCAGGCTTTTTTCGAAAGAAGCGCCCATTCTGTCCAATTTGTTTATAAAACAGATGCGGGGAACGTGAAATTTGTCAGCCTGCCGCCAGACAGTCTCAGATTGCGGTTCCACTCCGGAAACGCCGTCAAAAATCACCACCGCTCCGTCCAAAACTCTCAAAGACCTTTGGACTTCAACAGTGAAATCGATATGCCCCGGAGTGTCGATGATATTTATCCTGTGTTCGAATTCTTTTTCTTTAGGTGAATCAAGCAAAGTCCAGAAACAAGTGGTGGCAGCCGAAGTGATAGTAATACCTCTTTCTCTCTCCTGAACCATCCAGTCCATAATGGCTTTGCCGTCGTGAACTTCGCCGATTTTATGGGAGATGCCGGTATAAAAAAGTATCCGTTCGGAAACGGTCGTTTTGCCGGCGTCAATATGGGCAATAATGCCGATATCGCGGTATTTTTCAATAGGATATTGTCTCATAATTTTACCAAGAAAAATGGGCGAAAGCCCTGTTCGCTTCAGCCATGCGGTGAGTATTCTCTTTTTTCTTGACCGCTGTTCCTTCGTTGTTGGAAGCCAAAATCAATTCTTCGGCCAGTTTCTCTCTCATCGGCTTGCCTTTTTTAGCTTTGGCTCCTTCGATTATCCAGCGCATGGCCAAAGTCAGCATCCTGTCGCCCCGCACTTCGCGAGGCACCTGATAAGTGGCTCCGCCGACTCTTTTGGCTTTTATTTCCAATAAGGGAGAGGCGTTTCTGATGGCTTTGTCAAAAGTTTCCAAAGGATCTTTTTTCGTTTTTTCTTTGATAATATCAAAAGCGCCGTAAACGATTTTTCTGGCTGCATTTTTTTTGCCGCATCTCATTATCTGATTGATCAGTTTGGCAACCGTCACGTTGTTATAAACGCCGTCCGGTTCAATAATTCTTTTGTTTTTTTTCTGACGAGCCATAAAATAAATTCAAAATTATTTTTGCCTTTTTGTTCCGTATTTGCTTCTTTTCTTTTTGCGCCCTTCAACGCCTCCTGTATCCAAAGTACCTCTGACTAAATGGTATCTTACTCCCGGCAGATCCTTGACCCTGCCTCCCCTGAGCAAAACCACCGAGTGTTCCTGCAAATTATGGCCTTCGCCGGGAATATAAGCCGTAACCTCCATACCGTTGGTCAATCTTACCCTGGCCACTTTTCTCAAAGCGGAGTTCGGTTTTTTGGGAGTAACGGTGAAAACTTTCAAACAAACCCCTCTCTTGAACGGAGAAAAAGATTTCTTCGGCCGGTTTTTCAAAACGTTGAAACTGAAAGACAAAGCAGGCGCTTTAGTGCGCTTTTTGGCTTTGCCTCTGCCTTTTTTTATCAATTGGTGTATTGTAGGACACATAATTTTAAATAATCATCTAATTTATCAGACAATTCAATCATTGTCAATAAAATTGAGGGTTTATAAAGGTGGCGGCGTACCCGCGAAAAGAATAAAAATGTTTTCAACCAGATAAATTATGATTCTTAAAAAAGGCGGGAAAAAGAAAATTAAAAAAATCAGGATAAAAAAACCGAACTGGCTGAGAAATATTTTTATTTCCCGCAGGGAATCCGGCAAAAGAGCGAAAAGAATGTGCGAACCGTCCAAAGGAGGGACAGGAGTCAGATTGAACATAGCCAGCAGAATGTTGACGAAAATAATAAAGGATAAAGCGGAAAAAAGAACAGGAGAAGCCACTCCGAAAAAAAACAGCAGGCGGAGAAACAGTCCCAAAAACAAAGCGACCGTCAGATTGGCAGCCGGACCGGCCAGAGCGACTTTCAAAGAACCGTATTTCTGGTCACGGAAATTGAAAGGATTGACGGGAACCGGTTTGGCCCAGCCGATGCCCGTTCCCGTAGTAAGGATCATTAAAACAGGTAGAACAACCGAACCGATCGGATCCAAATGTTTCAACGGATTCAAAGTAAGCCGGCCGGCCAGTTTGGCGGTCGGATCGCCCAGCATATTGGCCACTGCTCCGTGAGAAAACTCATGAATGACAATGGAAAAGATCAAAACAAAAATGAAAAATAAAATTTCCATAAAAAAATATTTACATGATATTATCTTAACATATATAGAACCCTTGCCAAATCTTTAAAAAAAAATTAAGATGGAGCATATGGCAACAAAATGCGCAATCTGCGGAAAAACCTCAACCATGGTTTGGAAGCTTAAAAAGCTCAGAGGGAAATACAATCCGACCAAAAAATCAAGAAAATACCCCAATTTGCAATGGCTGCGCTTGCCTTCCGGCAAAAGAGTCAAGGCCTGCACCAAATGCATCAAAACGTCTTCTAAAAGAAAATAGATCCGGGGTGTAGTATAATGGTAGTATTTGCCCTTGGGGTGGGTAAGAACCGGGTCCGATTCCCGGCACCCCGACTAACCCAAACAAAAATCCGCCTCAAGGGCGGTTTTTTGATATCCTTGTTTTTCAACAGATATTGACTTTTTTTAGGAAAATGATATAATTTATTTATGTCCTTTGACAATAAATATACATAAATAATAGATAAACAAGAGAGAACCGAAAAAACCAACAAAGGAGGGTTTCATGTCGTACCACAACACGGATCTCTACGCAGGTCTCTGTTCTGATTCAAGAGAAAACGCAGGACTAGCCGTTTTTATCATCTATGCCTTTTGGGCCGGCTTCATCTTTTGTTATCCCGGATATCAAGTCAGGAACGGAGCTATCATCTATTTGATTCTCGGTATCATTACTCTGGCGGTAAAAACCGCCTCGGTAGTGAAAAGCGGCAAAAGTTCGCTGGCACAGGAGATTACCTTCGGTCTTAAAAATTGTGAAATTTTTATCGAACTTCTCCTCTGGCCAGTTATCGCTATTCTCTTCATTTTCCGCGATCCCTACCAAAACTCGTACAAACGGATTTTCTCTAATAACTACTGGCAGAGAACAATGTCGGAGCGTCCCGGCATACATGTGGAAACCGTCAATGAGTGGACGGAAAACAAAGTATCAGCGCTTTCCCGACAAGCCGATGAACAGGCGCAAAAAATAGCTGAAACAGCTAAGCCGGCTGTCCGCGTTGCTGCTGCCAGTACTCTGGCCGTTTCCATAATCGCTACTCCAGCTCGTCCGCAAACGCCGAACGTCCAGGCAACTGTTTTTACTGACAGACAGGGAGATCGCCAAAGCTCTTTCACAGTTTCACAAGGAAGATTCGTCCTTCTGGAACAGAACCGAGTGGCGGCTGACGGAAGTTCCAACACTTCGTTGCTTGGACCGGGAATCAAATTCTCCCCCCTGGAAGGACTGAATACTACCTTTATTGCCGGACCCCAGTTCAACTGGAAAGATGACGGGAAGATCGGAGCCGTAAAGGTGATATTCAATTTTTCATGGCAGCGGAAGGAATTATCTCTGTTTTCCGCCAACTGGCTCGCTTATGGACCTACTCAGCGGAGAATTACCTCTTCAAGACATATTCAAAAGTTCAAAATCCCGGGCTTGCCTGCCTGGCTTCAGCCGAGTTTTGAGGAACTTCATATTAAAGGAGGAACCGGATTCACGGAGCTTTTTACTGGCTTAGACATCAAATTCGGCCAGTGGCTCGGAAAAAATAACTTTTTCAACAAAGCCTCTCTTACGCCCTACTATAACTGGGCTAAAAGAAGAGAACGCTGGGATGCCAGACTGACTTTGTCATTCTAAATCATTCTGACATTCAAAAACGACGCAGAAATGCGTCGTTTTTTAATTACTACCATCCCTGACCAAGCCAAACAAAAAACCGCCCTTGAGGCGGGTTTTTGTTTATCGCAATTACTGCACTTTAATCTTGCCTACCAGCATCTCTAACAAATTTTTAACTTCTTCTTGAGCTTCAATTTCGGTTTTGCTTTCGGTGAATTTCTGCCATTGGGCTAAAATTTCCTCGTCGCCTAAATTTCTGACCGCGTTTTCTAACTTCAATCTTGTTTCAAAATCAACTTCGGTCTCCGCTTTTAGCACCTGTTCAATAAAAAGTTTGGTAAAATCCAAAACTTTTTCATTGGTCTTTTGAGTTTCTAAAGCCGGCTGGATTTGCTGAATCTCTTTTTGCGAGGCAAAATATTTAACGCCGAAAAAAACATTGGCGGCAAGCAGAATTAGGATAACTAGTGTTAAAATTATTTTTTGATTAATCATAATTTTTTATTTCCTCAACAATTTCTTTCTTATTTTATCACGATAGAAGTTGCAGAACAATAAAATAATAACTAAAATCAAGGCAAGAATTTTCCAATCAACAATTTTCAACCACAGGTATTTGGTTTCGAGTTCTATATTAATATTAACACCGCTTCCTTCTTTAACTTGGAACGGCTTGCCGTCATAAACAAGATAGCCGGGCGCCTCAACCTTGAGATAATAAGAACCTTCGGGCACTAAAAACGAGTAAGTACCTCTGACATCGGTTGTTTGGGGATTTTCCTGCTGATATTCTTTAGCCACCCAGAGTTCGTATTGCTTGGTTTCAGGATTCAACCAATAGATAGAAACAATGGCTCCGGGAATGCGGGTTTCTTTATCCCCGTCTTTTTCATAAATATACCCTTCCGGGTCAACAACTGCTATCAGCCGAATTTCCTTTTTACCCAATTCCGGGTCTTCAAAATCCATTACCGTGATAATTTCGTATTCGCCCTCAACAATCGGCGCCTGAATTTCAGCCGTATAAATCCCATCGCCATCAGGGCCAGTATATTCAAATTCCAGCAAAACCAATTTTTCCTCAACCCTGACCGGATTTTCCTGCGGCTGGGCGAAAACCGGATTGGCAAAAATCAGAGAAGCAGTTAAAAGGTTAAAAGGAAATTGAAAAGAAGTCGGCCGAGGCATCTTGGATTTAAAAACAACGTATCCTTTGACGCTCTTGGCCGGCTTGTCCGGCTTAATCGTTAATTGCAAAGGTTTTCCTGAAATTGTGCTGATTCTTTGTTCTGCCTCGCCTTTTTTATTAATAGTCAAAGCGATGTTTAGATTTATCAATTCGCCGCCGGTTTTGGCAAAAACGATTTCCGTTGGCATTTCTTCCGATTCTTTTAATCCCGGTAGAATCAATTTAACGGTTTTTAATTTTCCAATGTCAGTGATTTTCGTTATGCCGACTTTTTTCAAGGTCTCTCCGAGTTCCGGGAATTTTTTCGCCAGCTTTATAATTTCTTTGGGCAGAGGAGATAAAACAAATTCTCTGATGGGTCCCGAAGGCAATAACTGCCATTTCCCCTGAAAAACCAATGGCGCTTCTTTTGACACTAATTCTTCAATGGGAACTTCCGGCGGTTTAATTTCTTCTACTATTGGAGGCATAATTGGGAGAAAAACTCTTGATATTAGTCTGGCAATCTCTTTGGCTCTTTCTGAAATTCTTTGGACTTCTTCTCCAATCCTATCTATTACTTCTTGAACTAATATTGGTTTTTCCGGCTCCAACGACTTTAGAGAACGAACATAACCTCCTGGCATGGCTTGTGATATTGGTTCTGGCACTGACTGACAGTCAATTTCTTCGTCTTGGCCAGTTGCGCCATTTGTGCTTGAGTTTGACGGGCAAGGTGTTGGACTTCCAATAGCAGCAAGACAATAATTATTAACAGGACATTCATTCTCTGTTGCTGATATTGAACCAGCCGGACAGTAGTAGCCAGCTGTACATTCTCCATCGCAAGTTGAAACTGCCAAAGTCGTAGCAGAACCATAAGTCCCTGCCGGACAAGGAGTGGCGCTTCCCGAGCCGGAAGGACAATAATTTCCCAATCCGCATTCATTTTCTGTCGCTGATGTTGAACCGGCTAAACAATAATAACCAGCTGTACATTGAGAATGAGTATTATCATTATCAACTGAATAATAACCAGCTTCTGTAATAATACAACCTCTGCCATAAGCATCTCCAGTAGCATCATAATAACCTCCATCGCAACTACAATCTAAATCTGAATCTGAACCAGTAACACCATTGGTATCTGAATCTGAAGGGCAAGCCGTACAACTTATTGCAGTTGTAACGGCTGAATAACTATCAACATCGCAAGGAGTGGCGCTTCCCGAACCGGAAGGACAATAATTTCCCAATCCGCATTCATTTTCTGTCGCTGATATTGAACCGGCTAAACAATAATAGCCAGCTGTACATTCTCCATCGCAAGTTGAAGTTGTATTTCCTGTTGAACTTCCATAATAGCCGGCAAGACAAAGATCATCACAAGTGCTTGCTGAATTGGTTGTTGATGAACCATAATAACCGGTTGCGCATTGTGTCCTTTCATCATCACCATCTAATGAATACCAACCAATATCAGCTACAATACAACTGCTTGTATAGTAATAACCACCTTTACAAGCCCAGGTATCAGTACCAATACATTTCGCATTGGCAGAATTATCATACTCGTTAGTATCATAGCCATCTCCTCCGCTCTGACCACATTCTTTATCATTAGCTGCGCAATATTTATTCGACCTGTCAGAACCAGTACGACAATTATTACTTGCGCAATCACCATTAATAATACATGACTCGCCGTTGGCGCTACCGTCAGATTCACAAACTGCGCTGGTGCAATGTCCATCTCCATCGCTTGAAACCCTGGCATTAGTGGAGGCGGTGCATGTTCCTGGGTCGGTATCGGTATTTATACAGCTGCCTCCGACACAATAACTTGCGCACGTGCCCGAGCAGTCGGCTGCGCCGCTGTCAACATCCGCGCAACTTCCAGTGCCGTTGCAGGCATTCCAGTATCTCTTTGTAAATCCGGAGCAAGTGTATGTTCCGGTACATCCGTCAACCGTTCCCTCATTATGGTATTCGCAAGCAATGTCCGGATCGCTGCACGTGTAACAGTTCGGACAACCGCCATCGCCGCTCGTTTGAGCCCCGCAGGCATAACTGCTGCCGCTGCAATAATTGGATCTGCAACCGTACGATGTGTTACTGCCTTGGGTACATTCATTCCAAAGATCTTCGTTTGACTCCTGCGGATTATAACCGAAGCCGCTATTCGCTTCGGCACATGTCGTAAGATACGTACAGGCGTGATTAGATTCCTGACAATAGTAATGAGACGAACATTTCGAGCTCTGACAGCATCCGATATCAGTTACATCGTATGTGCATGAGTTTGACCCGTTGCACTGGCGATTACTGTAATAGGTGTTGCCCGTGCAGTGGTCTGCTGTATCACAGTATGTCCCGCTGCCGCAGGTTCCACCGCTGCAGGCTGTGCCGGCCGCACAATTCTGATCTTCATGGACATTATAAGTACAGTTGTTGCCGCCGTCGCAGCTTAAGGAATCCCTATCCCGCTGGCAGTTTCCGTCACATACCCACGAGCCGGTGCTACACAGACCAGAACTGCATGTACTACCCGAACACACAGTGCCCTGAGCGCAGTTATTATATTCCCAATTGTATTCCCTGATGCAGTTGGCTGCCAGTCCTCCTAACCCGTTGCACTGATATTTCATCCTTTTCCTGCGGCAATTCCCATCGCAGGCGTACGAACCATAACCACACATGGAAGTGGCTCTGCAAACATTATCACCCGCTACACAGGCAGCAGCGGAATTACAGTTTTCATAGTTTGTACCAGCACCGCCAGTCTGGCAAGCTCCGCCGCTGCAGGCATTGGCCACTCTTTCCCTCCGGCAACCTCCCGAAGAACAGCTAAAATCACCGTAACCACATTGCGTCCCGGACCAACTAATGCAATCTCCGGTGCACCTTGGCCTTGAACCTGCCGTACCCCCGCCTCCAGTCGTCAAACATGTCGGTCCCCAAGCAAGATAAGCATACTCCACACCATCATGCCAACATCCACAGCTTTCTGCATCGCACCAGCCGCCGGAACCGTCGTAGTCGAACTTGCAGATAAGAGGACTTGCACAATCGCCACTGCTGCCACAAGATTCGCCCTGGCCCGCAAGCACCCTGAATGTCCCATCTCCTTTATTGTTGCTTTGAGAAGCCTCATAATCCATTGGCTTATTTAAATCTAAAGCTTCCAAAGCGGCAGGTATGTTTATCTTATAATATTCTCTGCTGTCAGTTTCTATGATCTTTGCGGTTGATTTAAATCTATCCTTTATCTGTTGCGGAGACATCGGTTCTTCCGATAAAAGTAGAGCTGCCCCCGCGCTTACGAACGAAACCGCCATACTGGTACCGGAGACCAAAACATTTTTACCGCCGAGGGTAATCGTGCTTATATCCTTGCCAAACCCGAGGACGTCGGTCATCGGATTGGACTGCACTATGTTGTCATTAAAATCAATAGATCCTACCCTTGTCACATTGCTTGCACAGGCCGGAACCTTTAAGGGTTCACCTATCGCGGCCGCGACGAATATGCCCATATCTACGGCCTCGTTGGCTTTAGCGGCGACAGGATCGCTATCACAGTAGCCGTCGAAATGGCCGGCCCCTATGGATAACGATATTATATTCGCACCGGCATTAATACAGTAATCAATTCCTTTTATTACATCCGACTCATGTCCGATTCCTTCCGAATTCATTACCTTGACCATTATTATCTCTGATTTCGGCGCGACCGAATGTATGATGTATGCGACCTGGGTGCCGTGACCGTGGTCATCCATCGGATCGTTGTCGTTGTTCACGAAATCGTATCCATAAACATTCACACCAAGAGATGTATAATCTATCCCAGTGTCTATTATGCATATTTTTACACCCTCTCCCGTATAAAGAGTGCCGTAGTCCTCGAGCTGATCACTGGGGCTGATTGATGTATTAAGTATTTCAAACATTCTTCCTTTGGCGGTAGGTTTTTCTAAGGATTCCGAATCAATGAAAAAATACAAAACCCCTCCTCCTAACAAGCAGAAGAGAAAAAGAAAGAGAACAATTCTTGATTTTTTAGTCATTAGTTAATAATAACAAAATTTCAATGATTTGAAAATATAAAACGGCGGTGTTTGTGATAAAATTAGAACGACTTTTAAGCGAAATCCCGATGATTTCGCGGATTGAATCCCGCCCGATTCATAAATGTGACTAATTTAGACAAAAATCCGCCTCAAGGGCGGTTTTTTGGCAGCTCCGTTTTTTAGGAAGTGTCTTGGAAAAAAATTATAAGTGGGAATTTCAGTCCTCTGCCACAGCAGCGGAATCATTTTAAATTCCCCATAAGAACTTTTGTACCAGAACTAACTAAAAGAACGGAGCCGTCTTTATTATATATCCGACGAAAAAAAGGTGTCAAGGAATCGCTTAAAGATTCAAAATATCAGCAATCTGCTTTATCAGGGAAACGACTACCGGCGGCGGCAAGAGACTGTAAGAAGACTCTCCTTCGTCGTCCGGAAAAGACCAAAACTTTTCTTTGACAATCGCTTTCTTTTCTTTCTCGTTCCATTCGTAATAGTATTCCGGCGTAATCTCGTAATCGTCGACAAGACTTAAAGCCAACTTTTTAGGCAAGGAATTTCTCAGAAGAACTTTGGGAATTCCGAAAAGGGAAAGGGCCTGATTTATCAATTTTCCGTCTTTCTCCAGCCGTTTCTTAATCGGCTTGATGCCTGCTTCATCCCCTTCCTTGCGGACCATTCTAATTTCTCTACATTGAGGATTGTCGCAAAGCAGATAAAATTCTTTTCTTTTTCCGTCATAACCTATTTTCGAAGTGGGCAGCAATTTCAAATTTCTGGAAGTCTGACAGAGAGGACAAATCACCCGGGATTTTATTCTTTCGTCAATCACCTTTTCCGGCACGTCAATCAAAACGAAAAAATCGGCGTCGTCCCGGTAACCGATCAAGTCCCTGAAAAACAAAGCGAAATTTATCTGGTCCAGATCCCTGGGAAAACCGTCGACAAAAACGGTTTTCTTTTTTCTTTTGGCTATTTCCCTTTTAACCAAAGCCAGAATCAATTCCGTCGGCAAAAGCGGAGTGGCGGTGCTTCTTGTTTCTAAAAGGGAGATTAATTTTTCAATCGAAAACCAGCCCCGGTAATTTTTTTTCAAAAATTCAACGAGTTCTTTTTTTCTTTTTTTATCTTTTAGCTCTTTGTCAACGCTCCGAATCATGTCGCCGATGGAAAAATGATCGATTCTTTGCGGGTCGACGATTTCGGAAAACATTTTGGCGTAAGTCCCTTTGCCAGAATTCTTTTTACCCAGCAAATAAGCCACGAAAGTATTGCCCTTCCTGAAATAGCTTCTTAATTTCTTTATTTCCCGGCCGGCTTTCAAATTGAAATACTTTTCCCTTTCCTTGGGATCGTTCAAATTGAAAGTTTTCTTTATTTTCGGAATTTTTGTTTTAAAAATCGGAAATTGCATAATTTTTACCGTTAGAAAAAATTTTAATATCGCCGTTTAAATCCGTCCTGAAAATACTTATACCATATTTTTGCAAAAGCTCCAAAGTCTCCGGGTGAGGATGGTTATATTTATTGCTTTCCCCGACGGAAATCACGGCTGTGTCCGGCGAAACTCCCCTGACGAATTCTTCCGAGGTTACTGTCTTGCTGCCGTGATGGCCGACTTTCAAGACATCGGCATTCATATCGATTTCCCGTCCTATCAATTCTTTCTCCGCTGATTTGCCGGCATCGCCGACAAACAAAAAAGAAATTTCCGAAAAATCCAATCTTAAGACGATTGAAGTATCGTTGATATTTTTGACGGAACGGCCGGCCAAATCTTCAAAAGGATATAAAACCTTTAAAATCGCTTCCTGGCCGATGATTATCTTCTGCCCGGCTCGAGCCAGATAAGTTCCGGCGTTTTCCTGTTCAATCAGATTCTCCCATTTCCTGAAATCAGCCGTTTCCGCCATAACCCCGGTCCAAAGAATATTCTCAACTTTATAACTTTCCAAAACTTCCAGCAGTCCGGCCAAATGGTCGCTGTCCGGATGAGTCAGTATCATCAAATCAATCGTTTTATCCCAGAAAGGAGAATTCTCAGCCAGTTTTTCCAAAACTTTTGAATCCGGCCCGCCGTCGATCAAAATCCTATTGCCTTCCGGCGTTTCAATGAAAATACTGTCTCCCTGGCCGACATCGAAAAAAACCACTGCCAAAGAAGCGGCTTGGCTTAAATCATAAACAGCCAGCCAAGCCAGAATATTGGAAAAAAACAAGAAGGCCAAAACGTAAAAAACTATTTTCTTCTTGAATTCAAGCATTCGTTTATTTTACCTAAAAAAACTCCCCTGCCAAATAATTAGCAGGGGAAGTTAAAGGTTTACGGAAAGCTTTAGGCCTTACCCATAATCCTGAACATCTTGGTTCCGCATTTAGGGCAAGTTCCGGTCATGGCCCTTCTCTTTACCCCGCCTTTTCCTTTCATGGCCACTTCTTTTTCGTCCTTTATTTCCTGTTTCTTTTTACATTTAACGCAGTATCCTTCCATAATAATTTAAAGATTTGGAAATTAAATTTTCACAACCGACCTTTATCCACAGTTTAATTTAGCTTAATTTAAGCACAAATTTTAGTCAATAGGCGAACTGAATGCAGTAAAACCTATCTTACTTCGCAAATTTCGAAATATCCGGCTATTTTTTCTTTTATTTCCAAAAGAAACTCTTTAGGCAGGGACTTTATTTTTTCAAATTCGGGATTTAAGGTTTTTTCCGGCCGGAAATCTTGAAGTAAGTACTTTTTAGCGCCTTTAAGCCATTCTGCCATACTGATAACGTCTTCCTTAGTATGGAGCCCGGGCACGATAGTGCTTCTGAATTCATAATCCACCTTGCCTTCCTTTAAAATATCTATGCTTTTTTGGATTTTTTCCACATCGACTTTAACTCCGGCGGATTCATCGTACTCCTCTTTGGGGGCTTTAATATCCATGGCAATATAATCCGCCAAGCCGCTTTCAATCAGTTTTTTCAGCATTTCCGGGTTTGAACCATTGGTGTCGATCTTGACCGAGTAGCCGAGTTTTTTTATCTTTCGGCAAAATTGAGGCAAATCCTCGTTAAGAGTCGGCTCTCCTCCGCAAATAACGACTCCTTCCAACAGCCCTTTCCTTTTTTCCAAAAATTTGAAAAAATCCCGGCTGGAAATTATCGGCTGCCGCTTGATTTTTTCCGGCAAAACCAATTCCGAAGAATAGCAAAAAGGACAGCGAAAATTGCAACCGGTCAAAAAAACCGTGGTAGCGACTTTACCGGGATAATCGATAAGAGTTATTTTTTGAAGCCCGCCGATTTGCATCTTACGCCTTGGCGTTTACACCTTCGCTTTGAATTTCGGCAATTTATATTCTTTCCTTTGTTTAAATTCTTCCTGTTTCCCTTCGTTCCACTGCCGCACGGGCCGGAGATAACCGACTATCCTCGAATAAACCTCGCAGGGCTGTTTGATGGTGCATTGCGGACAAAAGAAATGCTCTCCTGCCAGATAGCCATGGCTCGGACAAATGGAAAAAGTTGGAGTCAAAGTAATATAAGGCAGATGAAAATTTTCAAAAACTTTTTTAACCAGATTTTTGACCGTTTGCACGTTATCAATCCGTTCTCCCAGAAAAAGATGAAGGACGGTGCCGCCGTTGTAACGGCACTGCAATTCATCCTGGAGCTTCAAAGCTTCAAAAGCGTCGGTGGTATAATTGACCGGCAAATGGCTGGAATTGGTGTAAAAGGGAACTTTTTTCGTCCCGGCCGCGGCAATATCCGGATATTGCTCTTTGTCTTTGAGAGCCAGCCGGTAAGCCGTTGATTCGGCCGGCGTGGCCTCCAGATTGTAAATATTGCCTGTTTCGGCCTGATATTCAACCAATTTTTCCCTCATAAAATCCAAAACTTCCAAAGCGAATTTCCTTCCTTTTTTAGAGGCGATGTTTCCGCCGATGAAATTCAAAGCCATTTCGTTCATGCCGACCAAACCGATAGTGGCAAAATGATTGGCATAATAATCGCCTCTGGCTTTTTTAACGTCCGACAAATAAAATCTGGAATAGGGATACAGCCCTTTTTCAATGAAATTTTCTATTGTTTTTCTTTTGATTTCCAAGCTTTCTTTGGCCAAATCCATCGCCCTTCCCAATCTTTCGAATAATTCCTTCTTTGTTTTTGAAAGATAGCCGATTCTAGGCAGATTAACCGTCACCACGCCGATGCTGCCCGTCTTGCTTCCCGAACCGAACAATCCCCCGCCGCCCCGATTGTAAAGTTCCGTCAAGTCAAGGCGGAGCCGGCAACACATTGATTTTACGTCTTCCGGCTTCATATCGGAATTTATGTAGTTGGCGAAATAATTTGTTCCGTATTTAGCCGAGGCCTCAAAGATGCCATTATAAGCGGGATCATCCCAGGGAAAATCCTTGGTAATATTAATGGTCGGAATGGGAAAATGAAAAGGCCGGCCGGACTTGTCTCCTTCCAATATCGTTTCGTAAAAAGCTTTGTCGAAGATTTTTACTTCTTCCCCGAATTCGCCGTAGGTCTCTTTTTGGAACTTGCCGCCGATGATGACCGGCTGTTTGGCGAAAACCGGAGAAGGCTTCAAATCCAGAGTAACGTTGGAAAAAGGACACTGAAAGCCGACTCTGGTAGGAACCGCCATATTGAATAAAAATTCCTGGAACGCCTGCTTGACCTGCTGATAATTCAGATTATCGTAACGGATGAAAGGGGCCAATAAGGTATCGAAATTCGAAACGGCCACGGCGCCAGCCACTTCGCCCTGAAGAGTGTAAAGGAAATTCACCAGCTGGCCGAGAGCCGCCCTGAAGTGTTTGGCCGGTTTCGTTTCAACTTTTCCCGGCACCCCGCAAAAACCTTTTACCAAAAGGTCGTACAAATCCCAGCCGGCGCAGTACGGGCCGAGGGTATCCAGATTATGCAAATGGAAATCTCCTGATTCGTTGGCCTGTCTGATTTCTTCCGGATAAATTTTGTTTAGCCAATATTTTTTGACGATGTAGGAAACCGAATAGTGATTTAATCCCTGCAAAGAAAAAGCCATGTTGGCGTTTTCCTGCACTTCCCAGTCGAGTTTTTCCAGATACTGGTCCATTCTTTCCACTGCTTCTTCGGAAATCGTCACGGCTTCCCTGATTTTTCTCCTCTGTTCCCGGTAAAGAATATAAGATTTGGCTGTTTCCGCTAATCCTTCCGAGATTAAAATTTCTTCGACGATATCCTGAATCTGTTCAACATTGGGAATTTCGTCTTTCTTGAATCTTCTGCCTAAGATTTGAACCACTTTATCGGAAAGTTTTTGGGACTGATTGCCGTTTCCCCGGCCCGTCACGGTAATGGCCTTAAAAATCGCCTTGGTAATCTTTGACTGGTTGAAATCAACGACCGTACCGTCTCTTTTTTTAACTTTGATGATTGTTTTTTGCGGCATTTTGAATAAAAAAAATCTGATTAAATATTGATTATTACATTTTATCCTAAACCGGAAAGATGGTCAATTCTACCTGTAAAAAACAAGATTTTCCGCATCCCAAACAACAACCTCCAGACATTTTCAATGCGAAAAATTCTGGAGGTTGCATTAGAGAATACAAATTAATCTTCCATTTTTTCAATCGCTCCGTAAGGGCAAATTTTTTTTCCTCCGCACTCTTCCAATTTTTGAGAATCAATGACTGTGGCTTTGCCGTCTTCTTTAAGTTCGGTTCCGCCGTCGCACTGGGTCACGCAAAGTCCGCAGCCGATGCATTTTTCTTTGTTTACTTTAAGCATAATTATTCCGTTAACTCTTCGACTTCTTTTTTTCCTTCTGCCGACTCCTTCACCTGTTCCTCATCTTCCTTAAAAAGCAGGGTTTCGAACTCCCCGATATGGGTTTTTTCCTCTTTGGCAATGTCCGAGAGCACTTTCTTAATGTTTTCATTTTCCGTCATGGCGGCCAGCTGTTCGTAAAGGGAAACCGCATCGAGTTCGGCGATCATGCCCAATCTTAATATCTCCTTGTCCAAATCCTCTTTTTTAACTTTTCCGAGATTAATGGGTAATTGTGACAACATATTTTATTCGCAACGTTAAATTTATTATCGACCTTTTAAATTAAAAATTCCAAACCGGCTCCCAGAAAACAGAAAAGGGCAAAAAGCAGAATGAATCTGAAAAAATCTATCCGGCCGGCTACTCGAAGCAAAAAATCCAAAGTTAGGAAACCCGCTAAAAAACTGAAAATCAAAGCTGGCCAAGTTTCAAGAATTAAAACGGGATTTTGCCAAAAAAGATAAAGAGACATCATTAAGACAACCGGCGCCGACATTAGATAGGAAATTTTCAGTATTTCGGCAGGACTGAGTTTTCCCAGACTCAAGCCGAAAATCGTGGCGCCGGACCGCGAAAAACCCGGAATCACCGCCAAGCCCTGCAGGATACCCGTTATGACCGGCAGTTTATTGAAACCGATGTCAGCCGTTCTTTTCGCCTTATGAAAATAAGCCGTAAAGAGCAAACCGAAACCGGTTATCAGCAGCAAACCGCCCCCCACCGCCATATTCTTGATCAAACTGTTATAAAGGATGAGACCGATAATTCCCGAGATAATGGTGGAAATAACCAGGAAACGGAAAAGAACCTTGTTTTTCAACGTTAAAATCTCCAGCCAATCTTTTCTGAAATAAAGCAAGACCGCCAAGACGGTCCCCAAATGCAAAAACAAAGCTGTTTCCAGGGAATCAATTCCTTTAATTAAAAACCGGCCGGCTATGGCCACCACTCCCTCGCTGGAAATCGGCAGCCATTCGAAGATTCCCTGAATGATTCCTAAAATAATATAGTCAAACATAAAAAATCTAATCAAGCCAAGCTAAAACCAAAGTATTCGGCCCGGTCAAAGAACCTACGACGTTATTTAAAATGTTTATGAAAGCTATTTTAACGTTTTTATAATCCTTTTCAATAATTGCTTTTAATCTTTCGGCTCCGGCCATATCATCGCCATGGGTGATTACTACTTTAATTTCTTCATCCGGCATGCTTAATTTTTTCATGTCTGATTCAAACTGTTTGAAAATCCCGTCAGCTATGTCTTTGGCTCCTGTTTTCAACCCGGCTGGCGCTAAAATACCGTCTTTAAACGTTAAAACCGGACGAACGCCCATTTTGGCCATGCCTTTCATCAGATTGGCGACTAAATGAGATATTCTGCCCGAAGCCTCCACCCATTTGGCATTCTCGAATATTATATGAAGATGAATTTTGGGAACCGATTCCGAAAGTTCTTTGAAAATTTCTTCCGCTTCTTTGCCTTTTTCAATCAATTCAATGGCCTTTAAAATCAAAAGGGCTTGTCCGGCGCTGGCGCTTAAAGAATCAATGACGAAAACCCTGTTTTGCCTGTCCCCCGCCAAAAACCTTTTGGCCTGAACGGCTGAATTGTAAGTGCCGGAAAGTTTCGAAGTAAGGGTGAAGCACAAAACCTTTTCAAATATCTCAAGCTGCGAATCGTATTTGTCCAAAAAATCTTTCATCGAGGGCTGGGAAGTTTTGCCGAAACTGCTGATGCCTTTTTTTTCCATTTCCCTCATTTTTTGAAAAATGTTTTCTCCCGGCAAATTTTCTATCTCCGGCCAGAATAATTTTACCGGCACCACGGCTATCCGGTGCTTCTCGATTATTTCTTCCGGCAGATCAGCCGCCTCGTCGGTAATTATGCCGATTTTTCCCTTAAACATATGATTTAATGGTACTAAAAATCGTTCAAAAGAGCAATTAATTCTTCCGGCTTGTTGACCAAATAATCCGGATTCTGCTTTTTCAGTATTTCCCGGCCGTTAAACCCCCAGCTTACTGCCACGGCTTTGACCTTCGCTTTTCGGGCCGCTTTAATATCCCTTGTTTCGTCGCCCACGTAGAAAACGTTTTGCCGGTCGAACTTTTCTTTTTTCAGCAGATTGTTCAGTTTTTTCGCCTTATTGAAAATATCGCTTTCCGAACGGATGAAATCGAAAAAATCAAGCTGGTTGATTTTCAGGAATTTCGCCACCGCGGCCGAAGAATTGGAAGTGAGTATGCCCAACTTGCATTTGTTATCTTTAATTTCAAGCAAAGCTTCTTTTATTCCTTTAACCGGCTTTATTTTTTCCAGTTCTTTCTGCAGATCGCGGCGGATCTTCCTTAACATATAAGGAAGTTTTGTCAGGGAAATCCCCAAATTTCTGAATATTTCCTTGCTTTCCTTGTTTCTCAATTCCTGCCAATCCGCTTCTTTTATCTTCCGAAAATCAAAATCATCGGACAGTTTGTTGACCAATATTTTAAGAGATTTTGCGGTATCGGCGATCGTCCCGTCAAAATCGAAAATCACCAGTAAATTTTCCCCCATACTTTGTCTATTCTATCAAAAAACCGCCTAAAAGGCGATTTTTTGCGGATTTCGAATGATAAAATATTACCAGTTGTCTCTGCGGCCGCCGCCGAAACCTCCCCGATTGCCGCGATTGAATCCTCCTCCGCCTCTTTGCGGGCGGGATTCCATGGGACGAGCTTCATTGACCATGATTTTACGGCCGTCGAGCTCTTTCTCATTGAACATCTCAATGGCTTTCTGAGCCTCTTCATCGGAAGACATTTCAACGAAACCGAATCCTTTTGAACGTCCGGACATTTTATCGATGATAATGGCCACCGATTCCACTTGGCCGGCTTTGGAAAAAGCCTCGCGCAAAGTATTCTCGGTCGTCTCATAAGACAGGCTGCCTACGTATAATTTTTTCGCCATAACGTTTTTTATTTTCTTATAACTGAACGAGTAAGCCGACCATCTTATTTTCTGAAAACGCACGAAAGGCAAGAAAACTTTTTTATGCCTTGATTATCCGTTTAAAAATAAGAAACTTACCGTTCCATAATATATTGCCGCCGGCCGGAAGTCAAGACGACCGCTTATCCCCGCTTAAAAAGTCCGGGGTTGTTTTTTTTGAATTTTTCCACCAGCTTGTCAAACAAAAAAACTTCTTTCTTCTTAAGATAAAGAAAGCCGGCTGCGGCGGCGGCCAAAGCACCCAAAGCGTCCAAAATCAAATCCCACATAGTGTCCAGCAGCCCGAACCTCGTTTCGAAATAGCCGTAAGCTTCCTCCAGATTTCTCGCTTTTTGCATATTGAAACCGAAAAAAGAATCCATGCCGAACTCGAAAATTTCCCATAGTATTCCCATAGTCAAGGCGAAACTAAAAGAAAATAAAACGATTAAAAAAGGACTGACAGCCAATTTTCCGCTCTGATGGAGAGAATACAAGATCAGAAATCCGGCCAGACCCAGACCGAGCCCGCTTAAAGCATGTAAAAGATAACTCCACCACCAGAATTTGTAATAAAACTCCTGCACCCCTCCCAGAAAAATGCCCGCATACAAAAATAATACGATCAAAACCTGGATTTCCCCTGGCAGATTTATCTTGTGCCTGCTTTGGATGAACGAAGGGATAAACGTCAGAATAAAAGTCAGAAAACTGAGAAAAACGTTCAGCCAGTTCTGTTCCCAGAAAGAGGCGGCAAAAGCTAAAATCAGAATAATCCTGAGAATCAGATTGAAATAAAAATAAAATTTTCCGTTTTTCTCGATTTTAAGCAAATTTTTTATCATGATTCAGTTTAAACCGCCGGAAATAAATCAATTTCACCGCTTCGCTGATTACAAAATAAACCAAAACTAACGAAAAAACAATCAACAGGGCCGGCAGCGGAGGGGAAGTAAAATGGAAAATTTCTTGGCCGAAATTCGTAAAAGGCAGAAGAACGGTCGTCAGAAAAACGGCAGCGGAAAAAAACGTTAAAAGAAAACTGGGTCTCCTCGCCTTCAGGAAAAAATGCGAAGTTCTGACGGAAAATATAAGCACGATTTCCGTTAAAACGCTTTCAATAAACCAAAGGGTTTGCAGGAGAGCCGGCTGACTTTTATAGAAAATGCCGAAAAAGATAAAGTCAAAAACAAAACTGACCAAAGCCAGCAGAACAATAAGCAGAAAGATTTTATTTAAGAGATAAAGTTTCGGTCTTTTCGATTCTTCAGTATCGATTTTGTCAGAAGCCACGCTGATTAAGGGAAAATCAGACAAAAGATTGACCAATAGAATTTGGGTCGGCAGCATGGGCAGAAACGGAATCATTAAAGAAATCAAAGCTATCGAATAAAAATTCCCGAAATTGCTGGCCAAAGTACATTTGATGTATTTGTTCGTATTGGAAAAAATGCGCCTTCCCTCTTTGACGCCGTTGACAATAACCTTAAGGTCTTTTTTGAGTAAAACGATATCCGAAACTTCCCGGGAAATGTCGGCAGCTCCCTTGACGGCTATGGCCAGATTGGCGGCTTTCAGAGCCGGCACGTCGTTAATCCCTTCCCCCAGGAACCCGACTTCGTATTTTTTTTGAAGCGCCTCGATTATTTTGTATTTCGTTTGAGGGGAAATTCTGGCGAAAACCGAAAATTCTTCACAAGCTTTTTCAAAATCTTCCGGCAACAGAGAATTCAAAGTTTCCCCCGAAATAACCTGGCCAGCGTCTTCAATCAATTTTATCTCCTTTGCCACCCGGCCGGCCACTTCTTTGCCGTCTCCCGTCAAAATTTTAATTTTAAGGTTCAATTCTTTAGACAAGCGGACGGCGTTTTTGGCCGTTTTTTTAAGCGGGTCGGCGAAAGAAAAATAACCCAAAAAATTCAGGCCTTTCTCGTCCTCTTCGGAAAAAACCGGCTTGGCTAAGGGTTTGAAAGCCACGGCCAAAATTCTTCTGCCGGCTTCGCCTTGTTTTTTTATCTCTTCTTTGAGGATTTCCCGGCTTTGTCCGCCTTCGATTTTCGAAGACAAATCGAGAATGGTTTCCGGCGCCCCTTTGACGATTAAAATCAAATTTTTATTCTTGTCTTCCAAAAGAGCGCTGTTTCTGAGCCTTAGAGTATTGAAAGGGATTTCGGCAACCGTCCGGAAATCTTTCAAAGAATTGCGTATTTTTCCGGAAGCTTTTTCAAAAACGGCAGAATCGAAAGGATTAAGAGCCGATTCAATCTCTTCTTCAACGTACGAAGAAGACAAAAGTCCGTATAACAGGCATTTCTCTCGGTCTTGAGAATAAACGCTTTCCATTTCAAGTTTATTTTCGGTCAGCGTGCCGGTCTTGTCGGTGCATAAAATTTCAATATCGCCCAAATCTTCCACGGCCGACAATCTTTTGACGACCACTTTTTCTTTGGCCAATTTCAAAGCTCCGTTGGAAAGGGAAAAAGTCACCACCAGCGGCAAGGCCTCGGGAATGATACTAACTACCAAAGCGATGGAAAAAATCAAGAAATCGAATAAATTCGCTGTTCCTTTGACTGCCAAATTGACCAGGAAGATAAAAACAATCGTTACCACGACTATTCTCAAGATAATTCGTGATAATTTGAGAATATTTTTTTCGTAAACGCTTTCCTTGGGAATTTCCGCGGCTAATTTGGCGATTTCGCCGAAAACCGTCTTTTTGGCCGTAGCGATTACTATTCCTTCGGCTTCCCCGGAGATTATGGAAGTGCCGGCAAAAAGGACGTTTTTCGCCTTGAAAATCTCTTTTGTTTCTTCTACTAGCGGCCCGGCGGTTTTACCGACGGGAAACGGCTCGCCGGTTAAAATCGACTCGTCGGCTAAAAAGTCCTGAACTTTGCTAATTCTTAAATCGGCCGGGACGATATTGCCCGGTTCGAGTAAAACTATGTCTCCGGGAACCAGTAAAGTTTTATTGATGATTTTTTCTTTTCCTTCTCTTAAAACCCTGGCCGTCAAAGGAAGATATTTTTTCAAAAGAAAAACCGCTTTCTGGGCTTTGGCTTCTTGAAAAAATCCCAAGAAAACATTGATAAAAACGAAAAACAGAATCAAAGACCCGTCGATTTTCTCGCCAATTAAAAAAGCGATGACCGAAGCGACAAAAAGAAGATAAAAAAACGGCGATTTGAACTGCCTGAAAAAAATATCCAGCAAACCGACTTTTTTGGTTTTGACTTCGTTAAGACCGCAATTTTGCAGGCGTTTTTTCGCCTCTTCCTCGGAAAGGCCGCTCTTGGAAGTTTTCAGATTATGGAAAACTTCTTCGATTTCTTTGGTTGTATATTCGGAAAAATTCATAAAAACTCCCTATTCTAAAATTTTGCTTCAGGGCTGCAGAATATCTTCCGTCCGGCCGTTGACGGAAATTATCACTTCGTTCACGGTCGAAAATTGCTTAAGGGTCTGGGTAATCTGAGCCCTGATAGCTGAAACGCGACATGAGCCGCCAACCTGGAATTCTAACTGTTCGTCAAAATCGACTTTGAGCGTTCCGTTTTCAATACTTAATTTTTGGATTTTTACGCCGGGATTGATGCTGGTGAAGAATCCTGCCGACTTTTCTTCTTCCGTCGGGCCTTTTAATAATTCTTCCAAAGCGGCCCGGGCGACTGCCTGTGTTTCAGGAATTTCTCTTTCCACCGGGAAAACTTTATTGCAGGAAAATTCCGGATCCAGCCTGTCGTTGTTGAAATACGCTTTTATCGTCATTGTTTCCGCAGCCGCCGCTTCTCCGAATTTTACCGGCAATCTCAATTCATCGGCATTTTCCGGCAAACCCGAAGGATTGTCTTTTTCCAAAACAAGCGTTCCTTTTTCCGCGGCCGGCCGCTCGAAAAGGATTTCGGCCTCAAAAGGAATGAAATCCTCGGTCATCCAATCTTCCTGGACATAAGCTACGGCCGAAGCCAGCAACTGGCCGTTTTCATCTAACAGTTTGACGGGAAAACTTGCTTCAAAAAACCAGAATCCCCTGGCTTCTCCTTTAATAATAAGTGGACTTTGAATAATCTGGTTGGGACGGGGAACGCTTATTCTTATTAGATCGGACTTTTCCAATTCGTTGCCGATATCTTCCGCAAACGTTCTGCCGTCCGGCGTTTTGCACTGCCTGGGATAGCTTTCCAAGACCGGATAGTCGGCGTTGGCACATTCTTCAAAACTGTCAATGCCGGAGATCGGCTCCTCTGCCGGTTTAAATTCAATAAAATACAATGCGGCTCCCCCTAGAACGATAATTATCAGCGCGAAAATGATTTTTTTGTTATTCATATGATTGTAATGATTATTTTAAATATTTTTTACCTTTCAGCTTGTCCGGCAGAAAATCTTCTTGGCTGTATTTTTCGTATCCCTTGCCGTAATTCAATTCCTCCATCAGTTTGGTTGGCGCGTTGCGCAATGATAAAGGAATCGGCAGATTGCCGTATTTTTTGACGTCTTCCATAGCTTTGACGTAAGCTTCATAGGCACTTCTGTTTTTTTTACATTGGCATAAATAGGCCGTGCCATGAGCTAGATTGATGCCGCATTCCGGTAAACCGATCATCTCCACTGCCCGGAAAACGTCGTTGGCTACCACCAAAGCCGTGGGCTGGGCCAGGCCGATGTCTTCCGAGGCGAAAATAACCATTCTTCTGGCAATGAACTTGGGGTCTTCCCCGCTGTCTATCATTCTGGCCAAATAATAGAGAGCGGCATTCGGCTGGGAGGCCCGCATACTTTTGATAAAGGCCGAAATGGTGTTGTAATGCTCTTCTCCCTGCTTATCGTATCTTAAAAATTTAGACTGGAGGGTCTTTTTTAGGCTTTCCACAGTGATTTCTTTGTAAAAACGCGAGGCGTTTTCCAGCATGGTGATGGCTTGCCTGGCATCCCCATTGGCCATGGCAATCAGCCAATCCTTGGCTTTCTTATCCAGCTTGAATTTGGTCCGTTTGATAATGGCCGACATCTCTTCTTCGGAGAGCTCGTTTAAAACAAAAACCCGGCAACGCGAAAGCAAGGGCGGAATTATTTCAAAACTCGGATTTTCCGTGGTAGCTCCTATTAAAGTTATTTCTCCTTTTTCTACCAGCGGCAGCAGAAAATCCTGCTGGGATTTGTTAAAGCGGTGGATTTCATCTAAAAACAAAACTTTGGGTCGTCCTTGACTGTCTTCGGCCGCTATTTTTTTGATATCCGCTTTGCCGGCTGAAACCGCCGATAATTCGTAAAGGTTCGCCTTTAAATTGCTGGCGTATATTTTCGCCAAAGTGGTTTTTCCAGTTCCCGGAGGACCCCAAAGGATAAAAGAAAACAGATGATTTTGTTCTATAGCGATATTCAAAGGCTGGCCTTTGCCCACCAAATGCTCCTGGCCCATGAATTCTTTTAAAGTTTTAGGTCTTATTTTTGAAGCTAAGGGTTCCATGATTGCCTTTATTCTATCAAAAAATCGCCTGTTTGGCGATTTTTTATCATTAACTCAAAACCGGATTAACGGTTGTTATCGGCAATCTTTGAGACAAGTTTCCGGCGTTTCGGCGCAAGAACAGCCGATTGCCAGGCAAACAATTTCCTGACAGATTCCGTCACCGCATAAATCTTTGCAAAAAATGCTTCCTTTTTCGCACTCTCCCCTGAAAAATTGCCATTCTTCGCATTCCGAACCGTCGCTGAAAATGCAAAATCCTCGCTGGCTGCCGTCAACTTCCGTCCTGATTTCCAAATTGCCGCCTTGTTCTGCGCAATTTACGGAAGCCGGATTCGGCAATTGGCTGCTAGAATCAGTATCAGCCGCCACGGGACAAGTTATTTTGTCTATTTTCCATTCTCCATCTGTCAGTTTTAAAGACACTGTTATCTCTTTCAATTGTCCCCAGAAATCTTCAATAACAATAATTTCCGCTTCTCCCTCTTTGATAAAAGATTCTCTTAATTCAATCTTTTCCGGTATTTTCTGACTGCAGAGCACGCGGTCGTAATCACCCGTTTCCTCGGCTGAAATGTTATTATCCAATCTTTGTATCAGTTTTTCCGTCACGTAATCGCTTGATCGGTATATTTTATCAGCCATCGGATTTCTCGTCGGAGGTTCTCCTGAATAAGACAGCCATTCGCTGTAAAAATTCTCAACCGTTTGGCTCGGCGTCAATAATTCCTTTGTTTCCGTTCTCGGCTTCCAATAATAAACCGCCAGGATAACGACGAGGATAAAAACGATTGAAATTGCTTTTTTTGTTTTTGTCATATTTATTTGAATTTCATATTTCAACCTTTTTTAGAAGAATAGCTAAAAATCAGAGAAAAAGCAATTGTTATAATTAATTTCTATTCAAAACAAGAAAGAAAACTCGCCTTTTTCAAGGCGAGTTCAAAACTGAAATCTTTCAAAATATCTTACTTTCGCAGCCAGCCGAATAACCAACCGAATATTCCCTTGGCCTGTTTCTCCCCTTGCGCTATCTGCTGTAATCTGCTTTGTTCCTGTTCCATTTTCATTATCTGTTCTTGAAATACGGCTTTTACATCATCGCCGCAAGCACACTGTTCCGACAACTGCATGAGTTGCCTGATTCTTATTTCGTTTCTTTCCATTTCCTGTTCGAGCATTCCGGCCGCTTCTTCATCGCCTCCAGTAAAGAATTTCACCAGCCGATTTCTGTTTTCTATCCTCTCCTCCGCCTTGATGGTCGCTTGGACGGAATTGTTGAATTCCTTGGCGATTTGAGAAACCTGCTGTCCTATGCCTCCGAGCACCTCCTCCATGGACAGTAAAGAATGAACGGCTAATCTCACTTCATTTTGATTCTGATAAACTTTCTGCTCGCTCTTTTCCATTTGCTGGATTTCCTGATTCATTTCCTGTTTTCTCTGCTGAACGGTTTCCTTTATCTCGTCCAATTTCTGTATTTCCCACTGCATCCTTTGCTGAATTATCTGTTGAATCATCAAATTCGTTTCTTCCCCTTGATTTTGCGTTTGCTGTTCCGTCTGCATCTGTATCTGCTGGCCTTGGCCTGCCTGCATTTGCTGCTCCTGCCCGACATTCTGGGAATCGGCGATTGAAACGATTGAAATATTCAAAACGAGAACTAAGGCGAGAATTATTGTTTTTTTCATATTTTTACTTCTGAAATCATTAAAACCGACCTTTATCTTACTCTAACAAAAAGCCGCCTCTTTGGCGACTTTTAAGTCCGTTATTTCTTTTTCTTTCCGTGCCTTTGCTTGGGGGAAATTTTTCCTCTGTGTTTCTTCGTCAATTTGCGATGCCTTCTCCTGTTTTTATTTTTATTCTGATTGCTTGAATTTTTCATATTTTTTAATCCTTATTGATCTTTTTTTTCTCTCCGGATGTCAAAGAAGTAAGCCATAAGATAAAAGGCCTTCGAAGTTTATCTATAGACCAACTTTCGTCTTTGAAAAGCAACGATTTTTCCGTTTTAAAACGGGAAAGCAAAGGTGTTGTGGCCTGCAGATTCGAAGGGGATAATTTATTGTGCTCCGATAAAAATTGCTCTTTGGTAATTTTTTGAGATACAATCACCGAAGACCGTTCCTTATTTAAAAATCTTTGGATGCTTTTATACATACTTATAAATCCAAACTCTTAATCTCTGCTTTAATAATACGCTTTTTCTTCTAAAAAATCAAGTCTTCGTTAAAAATAAATATACCAGTTTATATTATTGACAAATACTAAATAATATGTTATGATATCAATATCAGCTCATTAATATTTTACTTAATTAACCCTCAAACCCCTGCTACAGGAGGTCAGTAATGAAGTGGACAGCTTTGTTCCTCATCGTATTCTTCTGCTTGGCAAACACGGCCATGGCCGAAGAAACAACGCTGGTCGAAAAATCCAGCCTCGATTTGAGAATCTACAACCTGATGCCCGGCTCATCGTTCAATCCCGGTTATTGGCAAAAAGACCAAGCTGGATTTGAAACCCTGAACAATGGAACAAGAAAGAATCCTGGATTCAAAATTACCGCCATCGCCCGCCTCGACAATACTGACAGAATCTGGGGCAAGATCGTTCACAGCCAAGTCAGATTGTCATACCAGAATTTCAAAGTTGAAACAGATTTCTGGAAATTTAAACATACCGACAGTGGTCCGGTGGATCAGAGTTTCTTTACCAACAAGATAAGGCATCACAGTATTTCACTGCAGCCTTTTGTCGGAACAGACATCGCCACCGGCGATAATTGGTCTTTACGGATATTTTCCACCGTAGTGCCAAGCTTGAACATTGAGAAGAACAACGATACCTACAACATTTCCACTTCCATGTCGCTGTTCGCGGAATTATGTCTCTGGGACATCGCTCTCGAAGCCGGCTACGGTTTCAGAATGCCGATGACTCTCCGTGAAGACAAAAATCTGACAGTCGACAATGGCTGGTATCTCGGCGCCGGCTGCAAGGTTTGGAATTTCTAAACAAGGGTTTATTAAGGCAAAAAATACCCCTTTTCTTCGCGGAAGAGGGGTTTTTTATTCTTATTGAACCGAAACTGGCATTTGCCTGATTCAATAAATTTTGTAAAATTTTCTTGAAAATTCCGGCTAAAAAAGGTATAAATATAAATAATGACGAAATCTTTTCCCTTTCTGCTAATATTTTTTTTGACGTTTTCTCTTGTTGTCCCCAAGCCCGCCGCGGCCCTGACGCAGACGGAAAGATCTTTACTGCTTCAACAGATAGAGATTTTGAAACATGAAATCCAAGTCTTCCAATCGCTGCTTCTCAATCTGCAGTTAAAACAAGAAGTAAGCGCTGCTTCATATATTGTCGTCAATCTTTCCGATAATTCGGTTATCCTAACCAAAAACGCCGACCAGATATATCCCATAGCTTCCGTTACCAAGCTGATGAACGCGGTGATCGCTTCGGAACAGATTGAAAAGGACCAGACGATCCAGCTGACGGAAAAAATGCTCGAGCCGCTGGGCAGCAGTCCGTCCATCTTTTCCGGCCTCAAAATAAGCGCGGAAAACCTGCTTAAGGCGAGCCTTATTCAATCGACCAACGACGCGGCCGAAGCTTTGTCTTATTTTTCGGGAAAAGATAAATTCTTGGATTTGATGAATCAAAAAGCGAAAGAGCTCGACATGGAAAATACCTCTTTCTCTGATACTCACGGTTTAAGCACTGCCAATCGTTCTACTGCCAGCGATCTGGCCAAGCTGGTGGCTTATATCCATCAAGAACATCCCGAAATATGGCAGATTACCAAAACCAACGACTTCTGGCTTCCCGACGCCTCGGGCTGGCTGTTTAAATTCCAAAACGTAAATAACTTTTATCTTCTCAATGAATTTATCGGCGGCAAGACCGGCTACCTGCCGCAAGCCAAACAAACGCTTGCCTCGATATTCCGGGTGAATGAAAAACCTCTGGCCATTATCTTGCTTTATTCCGATAACCGCCAGGCGGACGTCTTCACTCTTCTTAACCGACTGAAAAAATAAATCTCTGAAATTATTCCAAGTGAATAGGCTGGAACGCTTTTATCGTATAAACGTTTGATGAATTCCAAAGCATAAAACCGCTGAAATCATCTTTGGCAGCATCGTAAACCGCTGCTATCTCGGACCTGACCATTGCGGCGTCGTATACCGCTCCAAGATTGAAATCCTGAAGCCAAGGCCGCAATCGAGCTTTCACTTTCTTCGATTGGTTAAAAACGGCTAATCTGCCCAGAGCTTTTTCCATTGAATCTTTGACCACCTCATAAGGATAAGCAGCCGGGTTTTGATAGCCCAAAAAACCGTAAGCGTAATGGGAAGGATAAACCATCGGGCAGACGTAATCGAAATATTCGAAAGCGTCTTCGATTATCTGACCTATGCCCAAATCATCGAAACTGACGCTGGATAAGCCGAAAAGGTCGACCGACAATTTGACATCGGGAAGCTCTTGGCGAAGATATCCGAAAAATTCCTTGATAACCGAATGCTTAGGGATATTTTCATCCCACAAGGGAAAACTCATGTCTCTCAAATTGCCGTCCGAAGGAAACCTGATGTAATCAAAATTTATCTCGTCGAAACCCAAGGCGGCAACTTCTCTGGCAATGGCGATATTATAATCCCAGCTTTCTTTGGCCGCCGGATCAATCCAGGCCAACCCCGCATTATCAAGCCATAAAGAAGACATTTTAAATTTACT
>DATKWJ010000004.1:0-23597 GCA_035529635.1 Patescibacteria group bacterium | reverse complement strand
AACCTCTTTTCTCAATTCTTCGATCTTGCTTGTCAGTTCCGCTCTTTTCTGATTTATTTTTAAATTGGAAAAAACGAGGAAACCGGCGATAACCAAAAGAAAAAGCGCCAGTAAAGAATAGAAAAGCATATCTTTGAATTTACCGGGCTTTTTTATTTTTCTGTTTTTTGCTATCATAATGGCAGAAATATGAAAAAAGCAAAGAATATTTTCAGAATAATTTGGATCGTCCTGATTTCCCTGGTGGTTTTAAGCATGTTTGCCTTTACTTTGGCTCCGTTATTCTAGCACAAAATCAGCCGTTCCTGAACATCTCCAAAAAAACCTTGGAAGGAATCCTAATCCTTCCTTTTTCTTTCAGTTCCCGCTTGCCTTTCTTTTGTTTCTCCAATAATTTCCTTTTTCTGCTGTAATCTCCGCCGTACAAAGGGGCGATGACATCCCTTCTTTTAGCTGAAATGGTTTCCCTGGCAATGACTTTGCCCGAAACAACGGCCTGGATGGAAACCGCGAAAAGCTGGCGGGGCAGGACTTCTTTCAGTTTTTTGACCATTTTCTTCCCTTCCTGGAAAACCGCTTTCTTGTGGATGATTTTGGAAAAAGCCTCTTCTTTCCGGCCGGCGATCAAAATCTCCATTTTCAGCAAATCTTCTTTGTGATAGGCTAGGATTTCGTAATTCATGGAGGCGAATCCCTGGCTGGCTCCTTTTAGATCGTTGTAAAAGCCGGAAATAATCGCTTTCAAAGGAACCTCGTAAACCAAAAAAATCTTATCAGAACCGAAATATTTCGTTTCAACCGGCTTGCCCTCCAGAGTGTTCAGAATTTCCAAAACCCGGCCGAGATATCGGGAAGGAGTGATGATTTCCAGTTTGGCCCAAGGTTCGTGAATCTCTTTGATCTCGGACGGCTCCGGCCAATCAGCCGGGGAAAAAACCAGAATCTCCCTATTTTTCTGATTGATGATTTTGAAAACCACTGAAGGGGTGGAGATGATCAGATCCAGGCCGAATTCGTTTTTCAGCCGCTCCGAAACAATCTCAGCGTGCAAAGAACCCAGAAAACCGCAGCTGAATCCCCTTCCCAAGGCTTCTTTGGTCTCCTGCTCGAAAGTGAAAGAGGAATCGTTGAGCTTCAGTTTGGCCAGGGCTTCTTTCAAATTTTCGAAATCATCGGGGTTTTCCGGATAGACCGAGGCGAAAACCACTGGCTTCGGTACTTTGTAGCCGACCAGTGCTTCGGCTGAACGGCCTGATTTGAATTCCGCAAAATCAACGATCGTGTCGCCGACGCGTATTTTATCCGGCTCCTTGATGCCAGTAGCCAGATAGCCGATCTCGCCGCTTTTCAGTTCCTTGACCGGCCGGAATTCCGGCTTGAAATAACCCAGTTCTTTGACTTCTCCCTGAGTTTTGGCCTGGCTCAGATAAATTTTAGAAGTTGAATTTATCCTGCCGTCAACCACTCCTATATAAGCCACTATGCCTTTGTAAGAATCGTATTTTGAATCAAAAATCAAAGCCCGGAAAGGCTTCTCAGCACTTCCTTTCGGATAAGGGACCTTTTTTATAACAGCCTCTAAAAGTTCTTTGACGTTCGTCCCTTTTTTGGCTGAAATGAGAAAAATTTCGCTTTCCGAAATCTTCAACAGTTCGGACAAAGACGCTTTCGTCTCTTCGATCATGGCCTGGGGCGAATCGATTTTATTGATAGCCGGGATAATGACCAAATTCTGCTTTTGGGCCAAATCGAAATTATGGATGGTCTGAGCCTGAATGCCTTTGGTCGCGTCAACCAGCAGGATGGCGCCTTCAACAGCCGCCAAACTCCTGGAAACTTCGTAATTGAAATCAATGTGGCCGGGAGTGTCGATCAGATTCAGAAGGTAAATTTTGGAATCAAAAGCATATTCCATGCGGACCGGATGCATCTTTATGGTGATCCCCCGCCCTCTTTCCAAATCCATGGAATCCAAAAACTGCTCCCGCATCTTAGCGTCCGGCACGGTCTTGGTTAATTCCAAAAGCCGGTCAGCCAGCGTTGATTTACCGGCGTCAATATGCGAAATTATGCAAAAATTGCGGATATTTTCCATCAGCGTTTCTTGAATTTAGAGACCACAGCCGACCGGATAATTCCGATTTCCGGGGATTTCAGCCAAGCGCCGGCCAAAAGATAAGCAAGACCAGCCGCCAAACAAGCCACTGTCGTCTGGATTAAGATTCCGGTAAAAGTTTTGGTATCCAGGAATTCGGCTGCCAGAAAAAGGCAAAGATAAGCAACTGCGGCCATTAAAAGACTGGCCAGCAAAACCCTTTTTAAAGAATGGATGATTTCTTCGCCGTTGAAATCAAATTCTTTTTTCTTGAGAAAAAACAAAAGCAGAAAAAATTGGACTATACCGGAGACCGACAAAGCCAAAGGCAGGCCGATGACGCCGATGTTCCCAATCCCCTGAAGTTTCAAAGCATTAACGATGAACCCTTGAAAAAGATTACTAAAACCCAGCAGAAAAACGAACAAAAAGCAAAGTCCGACGTTGAGGACCATGGAAATCAGACTGACCGCCAAAGGAGTCTTGGTATCCTGGAAAGAATAAAAAACGCGGGCCAAGAAAGGCACCAAAGCAGCCGCGAAAATACCCAAAGAGAAAAGGGCCAAAGAAGCGGCTGTCAGCCGGGTTTCCAGCCAGCCGAATTGGCCGGTCCCCAAAACGATTCTGACAATCTGGGCCCTTAGAATGAAAATCAAAATGGAAACCGGAACCACTGAAAAAAGAATCTGGCGGAAAGTCGAAGAAAAAACTTTGGAAAATTCTTCTT
Source organism: Patescibacteria group bacterium (assembly GCA_035529635.1). GTDB lineage: Bacteria > Patescibacteriota > Minisyncoccia > Minisyncoccales > RBG-13-42-11 > DATKWJ01. The sequence continues at coordinate 20,775 of DATKWJ010000004.1, read as the reverse complement.
TCAAATCGGCAACCAAGCTTCTGGCCAGAGCCGGAAAAGCAGCCACTGAAAAAGAAATTCCGATCAGCCCGACGGGAAAATACTGGAGGTTGTTGGCCAGGTTGAAAATGGCGATGGAGCCGGCGCTCAAAGTCGAGGCAATGGCCGTGATTACTATCAAATTAATATGGTAAGCGGCCGCTCCGATCGTCCGGGGAACCATCAGTTTGAAGATTTTAACCAGGCCGAAATTTCTGAAATTAAAAAGAGGCAGATATTTGTAACCGGAATTCCGGGCTGCCGGAATTTGAAAAAGCCAGTGCAGGCCAGCTCCCAGAATCACCCCGTAAGCCAGACCGTAAAGGCCGAAAGACGGCACCAGGAACAAGATCCCGAAGATTATGCCGAGATTATAAACCACCGGAGCCAGGGAATAGGCGAAAAAGCGGTCAAAATAGTGAAGCACGCCGGAAAAAACGCTGGAAATGCCGAAAAGTATCGGAGAAATGAACATTATCCTAGTCAAAGCAACGGTCAATTCTTTGGCAGCCGGAGAAAATCCAGGAGCGATCAAACTGACCAGCCAGGGAGTTAAAAGAGCCAGTATAGCGCAAAGCAGGACAAGCAAGATCAAAAAGCAGTTCAAAAGATTATTGGTGAATTTCCAGGCGTCTTCCTCGCTCTTCCTGAAATATTCGGAAAAAACCGGCAGAAAAACCGCGGCCACTCCGCCCATGATTAAAATCCCGTAAACGAAATCAGGAATCCTGAAAGCAGCGAAATAAATGTCCAATTCCTCGCCCGCCCCGAAAGTACCGGCCAGCAAACGGTCTCTTATCAATCCTAAAAATCGGCTGATTAAAGCCGAAATCCCCAATAAGCCGGCAGCCGAGGCAACGTTTTTGGTCCGGGAATTAAACAGTTTAGCAAGCATAATAGGTTATTTTACTCGGTTTTCAGCCTTAGGTCAAAAAAAAGAACGCCTTTCGCCCTTAAGACGACCCTGGACAGATTATTTTATTTTGTTATAATAAAGCCGTCTTGATAAGCCGGGTAATCGCCCTGTATAAATAATACGGGGAGGAAAGTCCGAACACTCTTTTTCGCCGCTTATGGCGAATCAAAAAAGGTAGCGGGTAACACCCGTCCTCCGCTCTCAAAGGCGGAGAGAGGTGCGAACAGAGACGCTGAAATCCGAAAGGATCGAGGTGCCCTGCTTTCGCAGGGTAATTCTTTGCAGCAATGCAGAGAGTGAAACGGCTAAATCCTTACCGGGTGCAAGAACAAACCCCGTTGAAGTAAATTAATATTTCAGACGGGTGAAAAGTAGTTCGCTCGATCCCGTGAGCAATTGCGGGACCAGACAGATGATTGCCTAAAACAGAATTCGGCTTACGAACTTATCAAGACGCCCCGCCGCGAAATCGGCGGGGTTTTGTTTCAGAAAAAACAGTTTAAAGCAATTTCTGATTTTTATCCCGGTTGTCCAAGGCCTCGTTGACCAGTTCGTCGGCTTCTTTGTTTTTTTCCCGCCGGATAAGAGTCAGTCTGACTTTTTTGAAATCAACCCGCAAATTCCAGATTGTCAGGAAAAGCGACTGGATTTTCGGTTCCAAAACTTTATACTCCCCAGCCAGTTGCTTGACCAGCAGTTCCGAATCAGACCTGATTTCAATGTCGGTATTCTTAACCAGCTGTTTTCCGAAAAGAGCCTTGAATTTCTGCAAAGCGAAAATCATCGCCTGATATTCGGCTTCGTTGTTGGTTATATTTTCCCCCAGATACTCCGAATATTTCTTGAAGGACTGGCCTTTTTCGTTGCAAAAAACGACCCCGATGGCCGAAGGCCCGGGGTTTCCCCGCGAACCGCCGTCCGTGTAAATGATTATTTTGCGCATGGATTAAATTGAGCGATTAAGCATTTTTTAAAATCTGCAAGGTTTTTGTTTTTCAACCTGAATCCCGAAGCTTGGGGATGGCCGCCGTAGCTTAAAAGGTATTCCGAGCATGTTTTCATCAAAGAAACGCTGTTCGTTTTCTTGGGAACCCTGACCGTGCCGTGGCTTTCTCTGGCCATTTTCTTATACAAAAAAACCGGTTTGGAATATTGCCGGCAAAGCGCCGAAGCGACCGAACTGAGCAGTATCAAGTCGAAATCGGCGTCTCCTTCGAAAATTACCGGATTTTCATCTTTTTTCAATCTTTTTTCAATCTCGTCCGTGATTTTTTCAATTATTTCGCCCCTTTTTTCCGATTTTTTCAGCAGCTCTTTGATAATCGTCTTTGCTTCCTCTATCGAAGAAGAACTCAACAGTCTGAAACTGGCCGGCAATCCTTTTTTAACATCCCTGATGTTTAAAATTGAAATGATTTTGGAAATCTTCCGGTCAAGGTCAGGGTAATCTTTGAAAAAATCCGTTTCCAAAAAAGCTTTAATGCCCGGCCGCCAGGAATCTTTTATGGAAGAAAGCCCTTCTTCGATGAAAATCTTGTTTTCCGATTCCCTCGGCATCATGTCGGCGATAACGGACATGGCCGTCAGCTCCAAAAGATTTTTCTTCAATCTTTCTTTCAGCTTGTCTCCGAGAATAACTTCCGACAGTTTGAAAGCCAGGCCGGCTGCCGACAGTTCTTTGAAAGGATATTCGTCGCCCGGCTGCTTCGGGTCGACTATAATTTCCGCTGCTGGCAATTTGTCCAAAATCAGGTGATGGTCGATGATTATCGTCTCGAAACCGAAAGTTTTGGCCAATTCGACTTCTTTGAAATTTCCTATGCCGCAGTCCAAAGCAACCAACAAGGCAGGCGCTTCCTTTTTCAGAGTCTTCAGGCCTTTTTCGGTGATGCCGTAGCCCTCGGTTTCTTTATCGGGAAAATAAACGGCGACAATTTTTCCGCCCAAGCTTTTAACGGCATCCTTCAAAATAATCACCGAAGTTGCTCCGTCCAAATCGGCATCCCCGTAGAGAATGATTTTTTCCTTGTTTTTGACGGCCTTCAGTATTCTTTGAGCCGCTTTTTTAAGATTTTTAATTTCCATCATTATTCCAACGCTTCTATACCCGGAAACTTACGGTCGGACAAAAATTCCAACATGGCTCCTCCGCCAGTGGAAAGATGGTCAAATTTTTCTTTCAAGCCGGTTTTATTGATAAATTGAGCCGTTTCCCCTCCTCCGGCGACTTTGAAGGCCTGGCGGTTCCCGGCTATGGCCAAGGCGGTTTCTTTCGTCCCATTTTCAAACAAAGGGTTTTCAGACAAGCCGAGCGGTCCGGACCAAACGATCGTTCTCGCTTCTTTGATTATTTTTGAAAAAATATTTATTGTTTCCTGTCCTATATCCAAAAGAAGCTCGTCTTTCTCCACTCCGGCCAGAGCGGATTGTCTGATGCCGTCTTTTCCAAAATCAACCGGAGAAACCAAAATATCAACCGGCAGATGAAGCTTAATTGAAGTGAGATCGATTTTCTTGATTTCCTTGACCGCTTCCGCTGGCATCGGCTCCCCGAAGAGCCAGATGCCTTTAATAGCTAAAACGCTGTTGGCAATCTTGCCTCCCAGCAATAAATGGTCCGCTTTTTCCAAAAACGTTTTAATGACCATGATTTTGGTTTCTATTTTCGCCCCGCCGATGACGGCCACCAAAGGCCGTTCCGGATCGTTTAATATTCTCGACAAAGCTTCAACTTCTTTTTGCAAAAGAAAACCGGCGCCGGACGGCAGGAATTTCGTAATACCGACAATCGAAGCATGGGACCGATGCGATGCGCCGAAAGCGTCGTTAATGTAAATATCGCCTAGCTCAGCCAAACGGCCGGCAAAATCCAAATCACCGGCCTCTTCTTCTTCGTGAAATCTCAAATTCTCCAAAAGCATCACTTCCCCCGCCTTCATCCCGGCTATTTCTTTTTCCGTTTCCTTGCCAAGGCAATCTTTTGAGAATTTGACGTTTTTTTTCAGCAGCTCTTTCAATTTCAAGGCAACCGGCCTTAAACTTAAATTTTCGCCTTTCTTCGGCCTACCCAAATGGCTCATCAGAATCACTTTGGCTCCTTCTCTGATTAAGTATTCTATGGTTGCCAAACTCTCCTTGATTTTGAAATCATCCGAAACCTCTGCCTGCTCCCCTTTTCTGTCGAGAGGAACGTTAAAATCGCACCTGACTAAAACTCTTTTGTTTTTAATGTCAAACTCCTTTAAACTCTTCATTGTTATTTTTATCAACAGCCTTGTCTTTCGGCTTTATTTCTTCCAAAGATTTTTCCAGAATATCCCTTAATTCTTCCAGATTGACTTCTTTTCTTTTTGTTTCCCTGACCGGCCGATTGTTTCCCCTGTTTTCCCGAGATTTTTCTTCTCCATTCTCTTTGCCATGCCTGTTGAAATAAACCGGTTCTTCTTTAAGAGCTTCCTGAAGGGAAAATCCGGAAAACTTTTCTTTTTTTTCAGGAAAGTCTCTTTTTTCGTCTTTGCCCCCGCTCTCGCCCTTGGTTTTTTTCAAGCAATTTTTGCAATAAACCGGCCGGGAAGCGCTGGGTTCAAAAATCACTTTCGTCCATTTGCCGCAGGAAGAGCATTTGGCGTCATAAAGGGTCTGCCGCGGTTCCGGCAAAGGAACTTCCGAAGGTCTCATCATACCAGCCCATTTATTGATTTTTTCCTCGACGATTTTTCGCGAAATACTGTATCTTTCCCTGGAAACTTTGATTATTTTTTCCCGGTTTGACTCTTCGATTTTGGGAAGAGGCGACAGGGTCTCAGCCGAAAAAGCCGAGCTGGTCAGGCCGTCAATCATCAATTTCAAATCAACGCAATATTTCGGCAAATTGACCAAATCACTGGACGTAAATTCCGGCATAAACTCTTTTTCCAAATATTCAGCGTCATCGGCTCCCACCCTGAAGACGACGATCGTTCCCACATTGCCGAAAACAGCGTCCCGGACATGCTCTTCCATCTGGGTGATATACTGATGACCCAAAATCAGGGAAAGCCGGTATTTTCTCGCTTCGGACAGAATATTGGCGAACGATTCGGTGGCGAAATTCTGGAACTCGTCGACATAAAGAAAAAAATCCTTTCTTTCTTCTTCCGGAATATCCACTCTGGACATGACCGCCAGCTGCAATTTGGTGATTAAAAGCGCGCCCAGAAGGCGGGAATTGTCTTCGCCGATTCTTCCTTTGGAAATGTTCACTATGAAAATCTTCTTCTCATCCATGATCTTTCTCATATCGATGCTGGATTTCACCTGGCCGATGATGTTTCTGATCAAAGGGTTGGAAATGAACTGGCCCACCTTGTTCTGGATGGCGGCCGTTGCTTCGACTTCATACCTTTGGGTATACCTGGCGAATTCCTGAAGCCAGAACGACCTGACTACCGGATCAGTCACTTTATCTATTATTTTTTTCCTGTATTCGGGGTCAGCCAGCATTCTGTTGACCCCCAGAAGAGTCGAATCCGGATATTCCAGCAGTGCCAGGATCGAATTGTTCAAGATATATTCCATTCTGGCCGACCAAACGTCCGGCCAAATCTTCTTAAAAACTCCCATTAAGCCCGAAGCGACCAGATGCCGATGCTCCAGATTGACTTTTTCCATGATATTGAAAGCAATGGGATAATCCAAGTCGGCCGGGTTGATATAAACCACGTCATTAATTCTGTTTGAAGGGATGAAATCCAAAAGTTCTTCGGCCGCTTCGCCGTGAGGATCGATGAAACAGATTCCCTGGCCGCTTTGGATATCCTGAATAGCCATGTTTTTCAACATGACCGTCTTGCCCATGCCGGTTTTACCGATAACATAAACGTGACGGCGCCGGTCATCGGTTTTGATGCCGAATTTTTTCCTCTGGTTCCTGAAAGTGGTCAGGCCGAAAAAATTAATTTCGCTCATTTGATATTGGCTGTTAAATTGCTCTTAATTGACGAGATGAATCTATTCCGTGGGCAGAGACGACGGCACTCCTCTTTTTTTCGTCTCTATCCTCGGCACGCCGGGAGCTGGCGCCACTCTTTCGCTGGGGAAATGAAAAAGAGAGGCGACTTCTTCCGTATTTAAAATATAAGTTCCGCCCGGCCGCGGGAAAAAAGGAGTGAATCTTCTGAGATAATTCCTGAATAATTTCCGACATCTCAGATACTGCCGCCGGCTGCGGATTAATTTAATGTTGAGAAACTGGAAAATCAGGGCTTTCTTTATTTTGGTCAAAGTCCTGCCGTCCGGAAAAAGCGCGTTAAGATTATTAGTCGTATACTGGTTGAAATAAGCGAAGGCCAGCCTAAAATTCGGTTTGAACCAAATATCTCTTTTGCCGAGATAAATAAATCTGACGGTTGTCTTCAAAATTGGCTTGGACATCTTATGTTCGATGGCTCCCAGCACTTCCCTTTCTCCAGGCGTCAGCTTCATTTCCGGAGGAATAATTTCTTTTTCCTCTTTTTTCTCTTTCGGCACTTCGCCGGTCACCAGAATTTCAACCGCTTCCTGAATTATGGGTTTGCCGGCTGCCGAAGGATCAGGCCTTCTGGCCAATTTATCCCTTAGTTCTTCTCCTTTTTTTCTCCAGCTGCTCAAAGATTCTTCCAAATCAGCGTCAGCCACTGGCTCGATTAAAAATTGAATCCAAAGCTGTTCTCCTTTCTTGATTTTAGCCATTGCTTCCAAAAGCCCGGCAATCGGATCAACCACTTCTTCTTCTTCTTTCTCTTTCTCCGTTTCAAATTCGGTGTAAGTCTTAATCGGATAATGGTCATCTCTTAGTAATTTATAATCGGAACCGAACATATCCCAATCTTTATTGGGAACGCTTTGAGGAACATATTTGGTGTAATCATCGGCTTCCTGAATTTCAACTTCCGGATATTGGGAATAAAGGCTGGATTCCACGGCATCTCTGTATTGTTTGGGAGTTCTAATGAAAAAATGGGGCTGGCCGTCAATTGAAACGAGTTCAAGCCCCACCGAAAGCTGGACTTGACCGTCTACCCACTTTTCCCACAAATCCGGCGGCTGATAAATGGCGGCCTGGATGCTGGAGAGAACCATTTCCATGGCTCGAACGGGTTTTAACATCTCTTTGGGCAGTTTGATTTCAAGCAAAATCGCCTGCTGTTTTTTAAGAAAACCATCCACCCGCCACCACCACCAAAGAAACAAAAAAGGTTTCCAAAAAATAAACGGCAAAACAAGCCACCACCAATTCTTCACTACTTGCCAGGCAACAGCCAGGAAAGGATAAATAAAGGATATTTCAACGGGCATTTTGTTTTAAGCCTCTTTGACCGTATAATAACCGTCAGAGTTTTTAAAAAAATATTTTTTGTCGGTCAAATTGAGAAAAACGGTATTTTTTTTAACCAGCCTCTGTTTGAGAGTTTCTTCCAGAATATCTTCTTTTTTAAGAGGCCGGCCAGCCTGCTTTAAAATTTTGGAAATAACGTCTTTAACCACTCCTTCCTCGTATCCCCATTCTTTCAGGGCGTAGATGCCCCGGCCCACCAAAACGAATCTTTGGTCTTTGATTAATTCGTTATGAACGGTTTGAGGCAAAGCCGAGTCAATCAAACCGGCTACTTGGGTGAAATGAAGCGGCTTTTGAGATTTTTTGAAAATCAAAAAGGCTTTGTCTTTGATTCTTCTAGGATTGATTTCCGGCCAATCGCTCAAGCCGAAAAGCCCTTCTTCGTTCTGCCGAATTTTCTTGGAAATGGCCAGATAAGAAGCCAAAATTTCCGGTTTCAAAGCAGTTGAATTTTTCAGTTCTTCCGGCTTCAAGGGCCTGCCGGATTTTTTAAATTTTCCGCAAACGTCATTGATCAGCTTTTGAGCGGTCCGCCAGGATTTCCGGTCAACTAACCAAAAAGCGTGAAAATCGTCCGTTTCCCCGAATCTTTCAAAATCATTTGCCAGTGTCAATAGAAAATAAACCTGATTAAGAGAATTTGTCCCTCCGGCCAGTTCCAACAAAAGCTCTTTTTCCCTTCTTAAATTTCCTGTTTTTTTAAGAGCATCTTTAAAATGATCGAAAACTTTCTGATATTTCTGACCGACCGGCTTCAACCTTAAAAAGCCGTCTTTTTCAATCTGACGGATTCTTTCCCTGGTAACCCCGAGATTCTTGCCGATAGATTCCAAGGTTTCTTTTTTGATTTTGCCTTGATTGGGAACGCCTGAAGCGAACAAACCGAAACGGCGCGAAATAACCTCTTTCTGTTTCCCCGGCAAAATCTCCAGGATTTTTGAACAAATTTGCGTATAGTTAATTTTTGCCATTGCTCTTTTTTAACATTTTATAACTATTTTGTCAATAACGCCAAGCGTTAAATCCTTTTCTGCCATTTCAGCCAGACAACCAAAAGCGGACCGGTCAAAAGAAGGGAGGAATAAGTGCCGGCAACGATTCCCAGAATAAGCATCAAGGAAAAATATTTCAAAGTTTCTCCGCCGAAAAAGAAAATGGCCAGAAGCACCAAAAGAGTGGTCAAGGACGTATTGACCGAACGGGCCAAGGTCTGATTCAGGGAAATATTGACCGTATTTTCATAATTACGGCCGGCTCTCTTCAACAGATTTTCCCTGATTCTGTCGAAAACCACCACCGTATTATTGATTGAATATCCTAAAACGGTTAAAAGGGCGACGATGACCGGTATGGTTATCTGGATCCCGTAGAATCTACCCAGCACCGAAAAAATACCCATGGGAATCAAAGCATCATGGAATAAAGCGACCAAGGAAACCAAACCGTACTGCCATGATTTCGCCGGAAAACTCAATTTCCTGAAAGCGATGGCTATATAAAACATGATGGCCAATAACGACAAAACAATGACTATGACGGTCTTTTCCCTCAATTCCCGACCAACAACAGGCCCGATCGATTCAAAACGGAGCTCTTTGACTTCATCGTCTTTCCCCAAACTTCCGATTATTTCCTGATGAACTTCCTCGGAAATCTCCTTCATCCTTAAAATCAAACCCTTTTCATCGGCCGGCTGAATGGAAATTTCTCCCAAATCGAAACCAGCCAATTTTTCCCTGACTGCCTGATTGTCAGGCCGTTCGCCTTGGTATTCTACTTCCAAGATGCTGCCGCCGGTAAAATCGATCCCCGGCTCCAGACCGAAAACGAAAATAGACGACAAGCCGGCCAGAATCAAAATTCCCGAAAGAATAAAGTAAATTTTGGAATATTTTAAAAATTCAATTGACATATTGCAGTTTTGAAAATCACCAGAGCCATTTGGCTTTTTCGTATCCTAGCCAGGCGAAACACCTGAGAAAATTCTTACTGATGAAAATGGCGGAAAACATGCTGATGATAATGCCGAAACTCAAAGTCAAGGCAAATCCTTTAATGAAGCTGGTGCCGAAACTGAATAAAATGGCGGCCACGAGCAAAGTGGTGATATTGCCGTCCCTGATTGACGGCCAGGCCCGGCTGAAGCCGTCTTCCACCGCTGAAACAAGACCTTTCCCCTGTTTCAATTCTTCTCTCATTCTTGAAAAAATCAGAATATTGGCGTCAACCGCCATTCCCACGGACAAGATAAATCCGCCGATGCCGGCCAAAGTCAGAGTTACGGGAACAAGCTTGAAAACGGTCGAAACCGAAAAGACGTAAATGATTAAAGCCAGAGAAGCCAGCAAGCCCGGCAGCCGGTAAAAAAGAATCATAAAAACGATTACCGCCAGAAAGCCGAGCATTCCCGCTTTTAAGGATTTTTGCAAAGATATGCTTCCCAGAGTCGGACCGACTACCTGCTGGGAAATCAGGCTGATGGGCACTGGCAGGGCTCCGGCGCTCAAATTTCTGGACAAAGACCTGGCCTCCTCCAAAGTGAAATTGCCGGTGATTTGAGCGTTTCCTCCGGAAATTTTGCTCTGCACCAGAGGCATGGAAATCGCTATATCATCGATATAGACGGCCAGAATCTTGCCGATGTTTTTTTCCGTCAGTTCTTCGAAAATTTTCGATCCTTCATCGTTAAATTCAAGTAAGACCAAGGGTTTGGAAGTGGTCTGGTCAAATCCCAGTTCGGCTTTTTTCAGGTATTGGCCGGTCAGGAAAGTCGGTTTGAAATAAGGGTCTTCCAGCGACAACTGCCAATCAGTAATTTGAAGAATTTCTTCGGCATCTTTGTCTTTGACTTCTTCCTGTTTGCTAATAATCACTTCGGTTTCTTCCTCGCTTCTCATCTCCCTGAATTCGAGGAAAGGCGTCTCGCCGATCATTTTAATGGCTTGGGCAGGATCGTGCACGCCGGCCAGTTCCACGATCAACCTGTAATGGCCTGTTGTTTCCTGAAGCTGGACAATCGGTTCCTGAACACCGAAAAGATTGATTCTCCTTTCAATGACGTCCCTCAACCCCTGCATTGAAGATTGATGGTCTGCCTCATCAATAGCCGACAAATCTCCTTCATAAATCAAATGGGTTCCGCCCCGCAGATCCAATCCCAGTTTGAAAGGAATATCGGGAATGAATTTCAAATTCAAAAGCTTGGGATAAACGAAATTTCCCGCCAAAAAGGCCAAAATGAGAATGAAAAAAATTGTCAGACGAATTCTTCCCTTTGACGCCATAATAAACTATTTTAGCATGTTTTCATCATCTTTAAAAGACTTAAAAAAAGCCGGAGGACACCTCCGACTATGACTCTTCCAGGATGATTTTCTTTTTGAACGCTCCGCGTTCTTCAACTTTCTTTTTCCTTATTGTTTCAATGTCTTCTTTGTTGAAATTCTTATAATCGCACATCGCCCCGATCACTTCTTGAATATCGGCCATTTCTTCAATGACTTCATTCTCGGAAAATTCCTTTATTTCTTCCAGTAATTTTTCTTTCAGTTTTTCCCAATATTCTTTGTTATCGGCAATATGAGTGGTCGGCACCCCGCCTTTGCTTCTTATATATTCCGGGATCTTATCCCTGACGAGTTTATTATATTTCATACTTTTTACACTTAATCGTACTGTTTCTACTTCCCTCAACACTTTTTGTTTTTATCTAGATATTTCGACCGTGGCAGTGTTTGTATTTTATCGGCCGGCCGTCGGAATGTTTCGCTCCGCAAGGGCAGGGATCATTCCTGCCTATTTTTTTTCCGGAATCAGAAACTACTGCCGGTTGCGGCTGGCGCGGCTGTTCCGTAACACTGACTTTTAAAATGGTATTGGCAATGCCGACTTCTATCTTGTTCAGTAGTTCCTGGAACATCTTATGGCCTTCTGATTTATATTCAACCAAAGGATCTCTTTGGCCGTAAGCCCGCAATCTGACGGAATCCCTCAGATAATCCATATTTTCCAGATGTTCCAGCCAAAGCATGTCCAAAATCCTCAAAGCCACCACCTTTTCCACCTGCCTCATTCTTTCCGGACCGATTTCTTTTTCTTTCTTATCGTAGTCCTCCTCTTTGCCGCCGCGCTTTTTGACTATTTCCAAGATATGGTCTTTAAGAATCGAATTCCGCTCTTTTTCCAAGATTTCCCTTCTTTTTTTGTAGAATATCTCCCGGTGCTTGTTCATCACGTCGTCATATTCCAGAATATGCTTTCTTAAATCGAAATTCATTCCTTCAATTCTCGCTTGGGCCGATTCAATGGCTCCGGAAACTAATTTCGCCTCAATCGGCTGGTCCTCTGGAATTTTCAGAGCCGTCATTAATGATTTTATCTTGTCCGAGGCGAAAATTCTCATTAAGTCGTCTTCCAGAGAAACGAAAAACTGGGAAGAACCGGGGTCGCCCTGCCGGCCTGTTCTGCCCCTCAGCTGATTGTCGATTCTTCTGGCCTCGTGCCTTTCCGTGCCGATAACGTGCAGACCGCCCAATTCTTTGATTTTTTCCGCTTCTACGAGGTCGGCCGGATTGCCGCCCAAGACTATATCAACTCCCCGGCCGGCCATATTGGTGGCTATGGTCACCTGGCCCAATTTTCCGGCTTGAGCGATGATTTCTCCTTCTTTTTCGTGCTGCTTGGCGTTCAAAATCCGATGGCTGATTCCCTCCCTTTCCAGTAATTTTCCGAGATACTCGTTCTTCTCTATGGAAGTGGTGCCGACCAAAACCGGCTGGCCGGCTTTGTGCCTTTTTTCTATTTCTTTGACCACGGCTTCGAATTTTCCTTTATCGATTTTGTAAATTCGGTCCGGCAGTTCTCTCCTCTGCATCGGCTTGCCGGTCGGAATGACAATCACTTCCAGTTTGTAAACTTTGTCGAATTCTTCGGCTGAAGTTGAAGCGGTTCCCGTCATGCCGGCCAGTTTTTCATACATCCTGAAATAATTCTGAAAGGTGATGGAAGCCAAAGTCATTGATTCCGGATTGACGAAAACTCCTTCTTTGGCCTCAATGGCCTGATGAAGGCCTCCCGACCATCTCCTGCCCGGCATAAATCGGCCGGTGAATTCATCGACAATTATGATTTCTCCTCCCTTAACCACGTAATCCTTGTCTTTCTTGAAAAGCGTCTGGGCTCTTAAGGCCTGTTCGAGATAATGCAGGTATTTTATGCCTCTTTCCTCGTAAATGTTTCCCAGCCCCAGAATCTTCTCGATTTTATTGACGCCAGCTTCGGTCAAGGTAACGCTTTTCATTTTTTCGTCAATCTGATAATCGGCTTGGGAATCGAGTTTGGGAATGATGCCGGCGAATTCCCGGTAAAACTTGGAGCTTTCCATATCCGGAGCCGAAATAATCAAAGGCGTTCTGGCTTCATCGATCAAAATCGAGTCCACTTCATCGACTATGGCGAAATTAAAGCCGCGCTGGACCTGCTGCTGCAAATCGTAAGCCATATTATCGCGCAGATAATCAAAGCCGAATTCGTTGTTGGTGCCGTAAGTGATATCGGCCTGATAGGCCTCTTTCCTCGAGCAAGGCCTCAAATAACTTTCAATAACCTTGAAAGCTCCGACAATATCCCTTTCCTTGTCCAATTGTTCGCTGTCCGCCGCTTTCTGTTCACTGACATAAGCCGGATCGTACAAATAAGCCGCTTCGTGAACAATGCAGCCGACCGACAAGCCGAGTGCATGATAAATCTGCCCCATCCAGACCGTGTCGCGGCGTGAAAGATAATCGTTAACCGTTATTAAATGGCAGCCCTTGCCCTGCAAAGCGTTAAGGTATAAAGGCAGGGTGGCTGACAGAGTTTTTCCTTCGCCTGTTTTCATTTCGGCGATTTTCCCCTGATATAAAACAATGCCGCCTATCATCTGGACGTCAAAATGCCTCTGGTTAAGAGTTCTTTTGGCCGCTTCCCTGACCAAAGCGAATGCCTCCGGCAGCAAATTATCAAGGGTCTGGCCCTTGGCCAGTCTTTCTTTGAACTGCCCGGTTTTTTCTTTCAATTCCTCAACGGAAAAACTCTCCAATTCTTTTCCCAGAGAGTTTATTTTTTTGACGGCCGGCTCCAAGCTTTTTAGATATTTCTCGTTGGCGTCGCCGAAAATTTTATTGATTATTGACATTTTATTTTTTCTTTCAGATATTTCGGCAGAACCTTGGAAGCGAAATGAATTTCCGGAGAATAATATTTCAAATCCAATTTTAATTTTTTGTATTTTTTTTCTATATCTTTAAAAGCGATTTTTTTAAGATTGGCCGTCGAACCGATGATAAAACTGTATTCTTCCCAATAAGAAGGTATGACTGCCCGGCGAATTTCCGCAACAGGGAAAATCTTCTTTATCCTCTTGAAAATCGTAGCGACTAATTTTATTTGATCATCCAAGGAACCGGATTGGATGGATACTATACCGTTTTTTTTCAAAGCTCTTTTGACTTTTTTGTAAAAATTCAAGGAAATAAGATCTTTGGCCGGACCAGCGGGGTCAGACAAATCAAGAATGACAACGTCAAAAAAATCATGGTATCTCTTTATGAATTCTTTGCCGTCGCCGACGACAATCTCCGCTTTTTTATTTTTAAAAGCTCCTTTGGATATGGAAGGAAGATATTTTCGAGAAAGATCAATCACTTTTTCATCTATTTCAACCATCCAAACTTTTTCAACTTTATGTTTTAAAGCTTCTTCCAAGGAGCCGCCGTCTCCACCGCCGATAATCAAAACTTTCTGCGGATTCTCATGCAGAAACATGGGAACCTGGCAAAGCATTTCATGATAAACGAATTCATCTTTTTCCGAGGTCTGTAATATTCCGTCCAAAACCAAAATTCTGCCGAAATCATAAGTATCGTATAATTCAATATTCTGAAAAGTAGATTTTCCGGCATACAATTTCTTTTTTATTTTCATGCCAATTATCGCATTCGAAACATCATAAGGAATCGGCTCTTCAAAAAACCATTTTTTTTCAGAAAGAAGTTTTTTTATCATTTTCTATTTTGAGGTAGAAATATTAATAATTTCTAAATCTTTACGGAAGACTCGACCGCCCCGTTTTAAAATAAAAGCTACTGCTCTGTCAGCCCCAAAAAAATTTTTAACAAATTGAAAAGCCTTACCGATGTCAAAAGATTTACAAGTAAATATATTCAAACAGACTATTTTCCAATAGGGAGAATAGTGAGCGGTAATACTGCTCGATTCAATCAATTGAACCAGGGAAAAACCAGCTGTTTTTGACAAGGCAAAACCAAAATCCGGAATTATAGGTTCTCCGTAAGGTTTCATTTTTAAAACTTCACAAAGGTCTTTAGCAAATTGATAGAGTTTCTTACGAGAAGTAATGACTGAATAATCGCAATCGTATAAATCAATAATCAATTCAACTCCATATTCAGTTTTTTTAAGGGAGTTTTCTAACTCCCTTGGTAAAATTAATGAAGCTTTGTGCATTTTAGGTGTGTACCATTCGGTTTTTAATTTTAATTTTTTAAATCTTTTTCCCAATTGGAGAAACGCTTTTTCAAATATTCCTTTTTTATCAGAAGCAACTACAAATGTAAAATATCCACCAATATAAGTTGGTACGGCCGTAAGAAGAACTTTTACTTCTGGAAAAAGCTCTTCCATTTGGCGGAAATTAGAAGGCATTTCCTCTGGCTGAAGAATACTGGAACCTGTCTGTCGGATAATAATACCTCCCGGGGCAAGAATTTTTTTACAATCAAGATAAAAGGTTGTTTTAAAAAGAGACAAAGCCGGACCAATCGGATCGGGAGTATCAAGAATAACTAAATCGTATTTTTTCTTTGTTTTTTTTACAAAAATCGCTCCGTCTTCAATGTAGATTTTCAAACGCTTATCATCCCAAGAATCTCCCGCCAGATCTGGCATATATTTTTTGGTTAGTTCTATTGCCTCTCTATCAATATCAACAAGAGTAATAGAGTTTACAGGATGTTTTACTACTTCTCTCAAAAGTCCACCGTCCCCACCTCCAATAATTAATACATTTTTTGGATTGGGATGAGAAAAAAGGGAACAATGCGCTAGGGGCTCATGGTAATATTTTTCATCAGCTTCTGTTAATTGAACGGACCCGTCAAGCGTTAATATTTTTCCAAAACGAGGAGTGTCCAAAATTAAAAGCTCCTGTAGTTTTTTCCCTTTTTTATCTTTTGTAGTTTTATGAAATAAAACTTTAGAGACTTTAATAGATTGGGCAACATCGGGAAAAAGTTCTTCGCGGAACCAAATTTCATTTTTTATTTTTTCTAAAGCCATAATCAAAAATTTCAGCGATTAATTTTCCCTCTTTTTATCTTTTCTATCTTGACCTTTTTCGGCTTGAAAACTTTTTTAAAATAATTAAGGGCTTTTTCCGGCATGGCTTTCTCTCCACAGGTGAAAATATCAATGGCCAAATAATCAATCTCCGGCCAAGAATGCAGAGCGATATGGGACTCGGCCAACAAAACAACCCCGGTCAATCCCTGGGGTGAAAATTTATAAACTATCTCTTCCAATGGAGTGCTTTTCGATTCTTGGACGGCTTTTCTTAAGATTCTTTTAATCTTTTCCGAATCCTCGATAATTTTCCCATGCCAAAATTCGGCTATTAAATGAATGCCTGCGTATTTCTGTTTGTTTGTCTGTTTGACCCATTGGATGGATCTCTTTGTTTTCTTGGCCATAGCCTTTAAAGTCAACCGCTTACCGAAAGGAGAAGTTTATAAACTCTCCCCAGCTTACCAAACACAAATAACTTTACGTGTCTGGAAAAACAAAGAGTGAAACAAAAAGCGGTTAACGGATTAAAATTATTCTTTTAAAGAAGGAATCTTCTTTGACATCTTTATAGCATTAAAAAACTTTTTTGTAAAGGCCGCTGCTTTTTTAATCATATTCCTTCGTCTTTGATCCTTCCTTTTTTGTAAAATCTCGCCCCGGACGACAAACGGATTTCTTTTTTCAAAATTCTGGCTCCCCGTTTCGTTCTGGCGACTGACTTATTTTTATAATTTTCCAACTCTCTTTGCAATTCGTCTTTCACTTCGTTGATCGTCGAATATAAATTTTCGGAAACCGATTCCGCCCTGATTTCTTTGCCCGGCAAAGGCAACTGGCACTCCGTCCGGAAAACGGGGCCCTTTTTATGATGTTCAGTTGTTTTTTCGATTTCCAGGCGCGCCGTCAACGGAAAATTTTCCCTTCCCGAAAGCTTTTCCAGAGAAATTATTTTTTTCTGAACATATTCTTTTAAAGACCCGGTCAATTTTAAATTTTTCGTTTTAATAATAATTTTCATAATATCAAAATAATAAATCCGTGAAAAAAAACAATCCCGCGGAGTAAAAAGTCGAAATGCGGGATTGTCAAAAAGAATTTATTTCTTCTTTTTCTTTGCTTTTTTTTTCTTTGCCATGGAATTGAAATTTTAAAAAGATTGGCGGCAAATAGTCGACCAACTATTCGCGTTCGTTACTATATTTTTTCATTTTGGGAAACTTTGTCAAGTGTGGATAAATAAAATTTCTACAAAAATTTTATTTCTTCTTCCAAATCAATTTTAAATTTGTTTTTTACCGATTTTTTTGCCAGATTTATCAATTTTTTAACGTCGGTTGACGAAGCTCCGCCCAAATTAACGATGAAATTGGCGTGCTTTTCGGAAATTTTCGCTTTGCCTGCCTTTTTATCTTTCAAGCCGCACTTTGAAATCAGTTCCCCGGCGGAAAAACCGCTCGGATTCTTGAAAACCGAACCGGCCGAAGGATAATTCCAGGGATGATTTTTCTTTTTGTATTCCGAATATTTTTTAATCTTGTTTTCAATCTCTTTTTTCTTTCCTTTTTCCAATTGAAGTTCCGCCGAAAGAATTATCAAGTTCTTCTTCTTTTTAAAAATACTGTCTCTGTAAGCGAACCCGCACTGCGCGTTTTTTAAAATCTTGATTTTCGGTTCTTTGTTTTTTGTCTCCAAGACCGTTACGGTTCCGACTATGTCTTTCATCGACTTGCCGAAAGCGCCGGCATTGCCGCGTATTGCTCCACCGATTGTTCCCGGAATACCCGCTGCCCATTCCAAATCTGTTAATGATTTTTCAACTGAAAGACTAACCAATTTATTTAATAAAACTCCTGCTCCAACAATGATTTTCGTATTTAATATTTGGTATTTAGTATTTTGCATTTTAATAACTAATCCTTTAAATCCTTTATCAGAAGCCAGCAGATTGCTTCCCCCGCCCAAAATAAAAAACGGCAATTTCAATTTCTTTGCCGCCGTGACGGCTTTAATCAAATCTCTTTCCATCCGGGCCGAAAAGAAATATTTCGCCCGGCCGCCGATTTTAAAAGTGGTCTGTTCGGCCAAGGAAACGTTTTTTTTAACGCCCGGCAATAACTTATTGATGTTCATTATCAAAAATGAGCCGGGAGAGTTAACTCCAAACTAAGTCTTTAGTGAGTGCTGCCTCCCGACTCAATTTTATTTTAACAAAGCACCCAAAAAAAACAACAGGTTTTGCTCGAGGAAAACCTGCTGTCGACTTAGATAGAGTTCCTTGCGGAACACTCACTGGCTAAATAATAACAAATTAAAGAAAAAATGTCAACCCCGTAGATTAATATCCCAAGTCCTTTAAAAGCTGTTCGACTTGGGGGGCGAATTCCGGCCTTATTTCCCTGAATCTTTCGGCCGCCATCTTGGCTTTTTCTTTTTCGCCCGCCTCAATATAAAAATTAATAAGGTCTTCCCATAAATAAAGGTCTTGGGGGTCAAGTTCTACGCCTTTTTCGTAAAGAGGAATCAAAACTTCAAGAGTTTCTCCGGTTTTTTTGAAAAAATCTATGACTTCTTTCAAGGTTTCCGCGTTAGCCTGCCAGTTAAAGCCGGAATCTTCCATTTCTTTCAGCAAGGCCAGCGCCTCTTCGTATTTTCCCGCTAATTTATAGCCCTTGAACAGATACCAGCCGGCTCCCGCGAAGCGCGGCTCCAAATCCCTTACTTTCTGCAGTAGAACAAGCGCTTCTTCGTCTCTCCCCTGTAAGAATCTCGTCTGGGCGAGAATAAAGTAAACCTGCTGGTTATCCGGCCCCAATTTAAAGGATTCTTCCAGCGCTTCTTCGGCTAAAGCCAGTTTTTCCTTATTGCCACTGAAATGATAAGAATAATTGCAATGCCGGCCCAAAAACAAACGAAGGCGGAAATCCAAAGGATTATCAGCAATGCTGTTCTCGAATTCTTGTTCCGACAATTCAAAACCCTCTTGCAAAAGCTGCCTGTTCTGGCCGGTTTGAGAAGCCAGCGAATTTATTCTCGTGGAAAATTGCTCGGGACCCTCGAATTTCACCATCGGCGAAATTTGGAAGGCCTTTTGAAAAGCCGGTATGGCCTGTTCCAAAGGATAAGCGATTCCTTTAAAAATAAGTTTGGAAGCCCGGGCGGACTGGATATTAACGAACAAAGCGAAAATCGTCAGAACCATCAGAAGCCCTCCGCTGAAAGAAGTCAAGGAAACGGCTTTTTGCTTGTTTTCCTTTTCCTGGGAAGAAATTAAAAAATTAATAAAGGCCAAACTGAGAAAAAACGCCAGATAGCTCGAAATCATATCGAAGACCCAGAAATTTTGCAGAAAATAAACCAGAAGCAAAGCAATCATCCCCAAAGGAATCGCCAGATTTTTTTTGGCGCTTACTTCGGGCAAAAGTTTTAGCAATCCCCAAATAGCCGCTCCGAAAATAGCCAAATAACTCAATAAGCCGACAATTCCCGAAGAAACCCCGGTATCCAAAATGATATTATGGACCCTGTCGTACCAGATGTCGCCGGTTATAGGAATCTCCGGATCGTAATGTTTAATGAAAGGAACGTTGAAATTTTCCAAGCCCCAGCCCAGCCAGAATCTTTCCTGCCAGGCCTGCCAGCTTATTTTCCAAACTATCTGCCTTGAGCGGTCGGGAATGTCCCTCAAGTCAAAAGGCCTGTCTTGAAAATAAAAATTTTTGACAATCAATATTCCAAGCAAAACCATCAATATTAAAACGATAGGAGCCGCTCTTTTCAATATTTTTTTTCGGGAAAAGAACATATAGCCGACAGCGAATAAAACCGCTCCTATTCCCAAAGCCGAAACCGCCCCTTTGGTGAAACCCAAGGGATTAAAAAACAAAGAAGCGAGGAAAAGAAGTAAAGCCAAGCCGTAGAAAATACGCCAAAGTCCCGCTTTTGAAATAAGTAAAATTAAGGCGAAAAACAAATTAAAAAGAATGTAAGCCGAAAAGAATGAAGAATTGCCCAGCGTGCCGCCGCCGCGGGTAATTATGTCTTGCGAAAGCAAGGCGTAAAAAGAAACCAAAATGCCGGCTAAAATCGAAACCGACAATATTTTTTCCCATTGCTGCCTTTCTTTAAAAACGCTGCTTAAAACGAGATAAAAAGCGAAAAGATGGAAAAAGGTCAGCAGGCCGGTCATTCTTTCAAAAACGCTCCAGAAGCTTCTTTCAAAATTCACCCCGGTGATTGAAGTAAGTACAAGCACTGCCAGAAAAACCGAAATAACTATGGTCAAAAAACTCATTTTCGGCCGGTAGCGGGGATTAGTAACCGCCAGCAGAAGATAAGCGACGAAAATTATATCGACAATGATTCTGAAGAAAATCGTTTTGGGGCTGACGAATGGAAAAAAATAATCCTTGATGAAAATCAAAGGAGTGAATAGAATCGCATAGGTTCCCCATTCGATTATTTTTAAATATATTTTTTCCAATTTTTCCTTATTAACCATGATAATTGGGAATCATTTCTTTTAATGTTTTTATTATAGTTTCTTTTCCGCCTTTTTCAACCGCCTTGGCCAGTTTTACCAGTCCCCCCTCCAAATTTTTCCGGTCGGTCTCGGCTAATTTGGCTATGAAAATTTTCTGATGCCGGGTGGTAACCGTCCCTTCTTCGGCGGTCAGAATCTCTTCAAACAGCTTTTCTCCGGGCCTGGGTTCCGTAAAAACAATGGGAATGTCCTTGTCCGGCTCCAAACCGGAAAGCCGGATCATTTCTTTAGCCAAGTCCAGAATTTTTATCGGATTGCCCATATCCAAAACAAAAACCTCGCCGCCCTGGCCCATGGCTCCCGCCTGCATAACCAATAAACAGGCCTCGCCGGTTACCATGAAATATCTCTTCATTTCCGGATGAGTCACTTCTATCGGTTCCCGTCTTTTGATTTTTTCCCTGAAAATCGGAATAACGCTGCCGCGACTGTCCAAAACATTGCCGAATCTTACTGAAATGAACTTGGTGGAATTTCTCCGGTTAAACGCCTCACAAATCATTTCCCCCATTCTTTTCGTCGCTCCCATAACCGAGCTCGGATTGACGGCTTTGTCCGTTGAAATAAAAATAAATCTTTCCGCAGCGTATTCAAACGCCAAAG
>DATKWJ010000003.1:0-48390 GCA_035529635.1 Patescibacteria group bacterium | reverse complement strand
CTGAGCGGCGTAATTTTAGGGATTGTTTCCAGTTTTATCGCCGTCAAAAAATATCTCAAAGTTTAATCTTGCGGGGTCGTCTAACGGTAGGACCGCGCCCTCTGGAGGCGTGTATCTTGGTTCGAATCCAAGCCCCGCAGCTATCATATGCTAAGCCAGGTGACCGAAACGCATCAGAAATCTATGAAAGAAAAAATTAAGAAAATTTTATAAAACATGACTACAGAAGAATTAAAGGCGCAAATAAAATCATTAAAAGATAATTTAGAATTGCAAAAACAAGAGTTGAAAAAGATATCTCGGGAGGTTATTGAAAATAAAAATTACGAAGATTTAGTAGATCGAGCAGAAGGAGCCTTTCTTAAAAAAGATTATTTAGAAGCATTTTTAATACAATCTTGTATAATTGAAGGAATAATAAAAGATTACGCTTTTAAAAAAATTTTACCACTAATTTTACAAAATGCTATCCTAGAAAAAAAATTTAAAAGTTTTGAACTGGCGCGGCTTATCGATGAATTATTTATTTCTGGAAAAATCGAAAAAACTTTATATGAAAAATTAAATATCTATCGTAAAAAAAGGAACGATGTTATTCATGGTCTTTTAGAATATAAAGACAAAAACAAATTAGACGAGGAGCTTAAGGGAGTATATGAATCGGGAAAACACATGAAGGGTTTTATTGTTGATGATATGAGTAAAGAAACAAAAGATGGTTTAACTGCCGTTGAGTTAGGTGCTCAGATTGAAACAATTTTGTCTCAATTAAACGATCTACAATAATGGTTTGCATGGAAATAATAAATAATACACAACAAGGATACATTCAAATAATCGCGGCTTTTTTTGGCGCTTTTTTTGCTTTTTGCTTTTTTATTTTAGGAGAAACCATAATTTCTTCATTAAGAAAGAAAAAAAAAGTTATTGCAGAATTAGAAAGAATAGAAGAATATATTGCCTTACAGATTTATTTTTTAGAAATCAATATTAAAAACTATGAAGTAATAATGAAAGGTTTTAAGCTCAAACCCATAAGCATTTGTTTAAATCAGTTATATTTTTTTCCGATAGAAGAATTCATATATCAAAAAATAAGCAATTTCAAAGTTTCAGAAAATATACTTAAATTTATTATCAAATTAAGGTTATTCAACACTAATGTGATGACGTTTAATAGATATCTCAAAATTCACTCTGATCTTTCAAAGGATACTATGCTAAAGAGAGCTGAACAAGATTTTTTAAAAACCGCAAGAGAAAATGTTGATAAAATTAGAAATGAAACTAGCGAATTTTTGACTAATATGAAGAAAGCTCGAGAAGATATTAGTCCGTTAATAGCAGAAATACGCTTGACGTTAAAGCTCATAAGATCATTTTTTTGGATAAGATGGTATTTTTTGTTAAAAACAAAACTTGATCCAGAATATAGAAAAAAGAAAATTCAAGAATTAATTAAAGAATAGTAGAAATTATATTAGACATTCGTTAAAACAGGTTCTAACATCGTCCCATAGCCCCAGCTAAATAAAAAATATGGCAACGATGGAAGATTTTGAAAAGTTAGATATCAGGGTCGGGAAAATAATTGAAATTGAAGATTTTCCCGAAGCGAAAAAACCGTCTTACAAACTTAAGATTGATTTCGGTTCGGAAATCGGCATCAAAAGCTCATCCGCCCAACTGGTTGCTTTATACACGAAAGAAGGGTTAAAAGATAAATTAGTTTTAGGTGTAGTGAATTTTCCGCCAAGAAAAATTGGTCCATTTCTATCAGAGGTACTAACTCTGGGCGTTCCTGATAAAGAGGGGAATTGTGTTTTAATCGTTCCCGACAAGGATATCGCTGAAATTGGCGGAAAACTCTATTAAACAGGTTCTAACATCGTCCAGGCCCCGCAACTAATAAGACTTCATAAATTTTATATGTCTAAAGTCGATAAAGAATTAACAATCCAAGCATTAGTAGAAGCTGTACCGTATATTGGAGGTTCGCTTGCCACTCTGTATTTTGGTAGTAAACAAAAAAGACAATTTCATAGAATCGAAACTTTTTACAAGGAGATTAAAGAAGAGGTTGCTTTAATTAAGAATAAAATTAAAGATATTGGAGAACATAATTCTGATGAACTAGCGGCGATTATAGAGCAACTGCATGAAAAAATTGAAAAAGAACCATTAATTGAAAAGAGAGAATTTTTCAAAAATTATTTTAAGAACACTTTAATTCAACCCGTTAATAGAAATTACGATGAACGTAAGAAATTTTTAGATATCTTAACTGACATCTCATTACTAGAAGCAGAAGTAATAAAATTTTTAAACGAACAGACCGGCGTAGTTGATTCATTATCAATTAATAAACCTGGCATAGAAAAATCAATAATACAGGGGTCTATTTATAAATTAAAATCATGGGGAATAATTACAGCTACATTGGGTTCCATAGCGCTTGGCGGATCAGACGGTGGAATCCATGAGAGTATAAGCTTGAGTGAATTTGGAAAACGATTTCTAGATTTTTGTCTTAAGTAAAAA
The DNA here is from genome assembly GCA_035529635.1 of Patescibacteria group bacterium. Lineage (GTDB taxonomy): Bacteria > Patescibacteriota > Minisyncoccia > Minisyncoccales > RBG-13-42-11 > DATKWJ01. Next base: position 45,849 of record DATKWJ010000003.1, on the reverse strand, counting down.
AAATTGTACTAGGGCATAGGGTTAAATAGGTTCTAACATCGTCCCATAGCCCCAGCTATCATCTAGTACTATTCATCAAACCAAGTTGAAAATTAATTATAAATAATTTTAATTCAATATGATAAACCTCAACACTCCAAATAAATTACCAAAACAATTTAAATGGTATTGGTTAACTAAAATTTTTGGATTAATATTATTAGCATCTTTATTTTGGCATTCGTTATTTTGGATTCTAATTATTTTTATAGGTTTACCCTTTACCTTATATCTTTTCCTCTTTTATAATGCTTTTAGTTTTATAGTTGAAGATAATAAAATTACAATAAACTCAGGAATTATTATTAAGAAATCTAAGTCTATTCCCTTCACAATTATTCAAAATGTAGATAATGTTCAAGGGATACTGCACCGAGTATTTGGCCTTTCTAAGGTAAACATTTGGACATCTTCTCCTGAGCAAATAACTGCCCATAAAGGATCGACTACCCACAAGCCAGATGGTAGTTTAGATCTTTTTGTTAAAGATAGCGATTGGCTTAAAAATTTTATTTTAAGTAAACATTCTTAATTTAGAAAATAATAAACAGGTTCTAACATCGTCCCATAGCGCCAGCAGTCATATGCTAAGTCAGGTGGCTGAGGTATTTAGCTTCAAAAACTGCCTGAAAGGGAATTTTTTTTACTGAAGCAGGATTTTTTTATCTTTCAGGATTAGTTTACTTTTCAGGAAGGGGCGGTTTTTTTGTTTATAAGCATGATATTTAATTTTTAATATGAATTAAAATAGCTTATACTGATGATATGATTGTTGATGATGTAACAATAAGAGCAATGGCGGGAGATGGAGGAAAGGGAATAGTGGCGTTTAATAAAACAAAAATGTCTTTAGGTCCTGTCGGCGGCAACGGTGGCAAAGGAGGGAGTATTTATATTGAAGGTGTTTCTGATTTGACTGCATTGAAGAAATTCCGTTTCAAAAAAGAAGTCAGGGCTGAAAACGGACAGGACGGCCGCTCGCAACTTCGCAGCGGCAGAGACGGAAAGGACCTGATCTTAACGGTTCCCGTCGGAACCGTTGCTCGCAATTTGGCAATAGGCCAACATGTTGAAATCACTAAAATCGGCCAGCGGGTACAGATTGCCCTAGGCGGACGTGGAGGAAAGGGCAATTTTAATTTTCGGTCATCAACCAATACGACACCTAAAGAATTTGGATACGGAGAGCCGGGAGAATCACTTGAGGTTCGCTTTGAGTTAAAAATGATTGCTGACGTGGGATTTGTGGGGCTGCCTAATGTCGGGAAATCAAGTTTGCTTAATGAACTGACCAACGCCAAAAGCAAAGTGGCAAATTATCCGTTCACGACCTTGGAGCCGAATTTAGGCGCGTATTATGATTTGATACTTGCTGATATTCCTGGGATTATTGAAGGCGCGTCTAAGGGCAAGGGTCTCGGAATTAAATTTTTACGGCATATAGAACGCACAAAGATTATATTTCATTTTGTCGCCGCAGATTCCGTCGATCCGGTCCTAGATTATAAAACGGTACGCAGCGAATTAGAAACACACAATAAACTGCTTCTGGAAAAGCCGGAATATCTTTTTATAAGCAAAAAGGACGCAGTTTCTTCCGATATTGTTGCCAGGGCAGCAGAGAAACTCAAAGAGTTAAATAAGAACGCAACGCCAATTTCCATATTTAGCCGGGACAGTATTGAACTCGTCAAGAAAATACTCAATGGTTTAATTTTGGGAAAAACAGAAGGAAAGAAAGAATTATGAAAATATCAAAAGCAGAATTTGCTAAAGGTGTTATCGGAGACGATTATGGTCTGGAAGATAATTTTCCGCACATCGCTTTTTTTGGCCGTTCCAATGCGGGAAAATCAAGCGTGATAAACTCTTTAGTCGGTAAAAAAGATCTTGTAAAAACAAGCAAAATTCCGGGGAAAACACGTGAAGCGAATTTTTTCCGCATTAATAATTCTTTCTATTTTGTGGATTTTCCCGGATATGGATATGCGAAGCGTTCGATATTGGAGCGCAACAAAATGATCAAAAGGATTTTTTGGTATGTGGAGTTTTCCAGTGCGAGGCCCAAAGCGGTTTTCTTAATTATTGACGCTAATGTCGGCTTGACTGCCTTAGATAGGGATATGATAAAAATTCTCAAGGTAAATAAACATCAAATTATCATCATTGCAAACAAAATTGACAAATTAACTAAGAGTGATGCAGGAAAACAGCTTTCCTTGATCCGAGAAGAAGTGCGAGATATACCGGTCTTGGAGTATTCTGCCAAAACAAACGAAGGAAAAGAAGAATTAACCCGAAAGATTGCGAGTTTTGTGTAGGATAACCCCGATTGGGCGGCTAGCGGACTTCTGTTTTATTGACAAAAGAATTTTTTTAGTTTATATTCAATCTAGGATTCTCGGCCTGGGAAGGGCCTATTTTTTATGGAAATAAGAAATATTGCTATTATTGCCCACGTTGATCACGGCAAAACAACCTTAACGGATGCCTTGATGCGTCAAACGGGGGCTTGTAAAGAAGGGGTATCAATGGATTCAAACGCACTGGAATTAGAGCGCGGTATTACGATATACTCGAAAAATGCAGCGATTACCTATCGAGGCACCAAGATAAATATTGTTGATACTCCCGGCCATGTCGATTTCGGATCAGAGGTGGAGCGCGTTCTGCGTTCGATTGATTCCGTACTTCTTGTCGTGGATGCTCAGGAAGGGCCAATGCCGCAGACCCGATTCGTTTTAAAAAAATCTCTGGAATTGGGGTTAAAACCTATTGTGGTAATAAATAAAATAGACAAACCGGCTGCGGACTTGAAGCGTACCGAAGAGCAAGTGCTTGAACTTTTCCTGGAGCTTGGCGCGAACGATGAACAATCAAGTTTTCCGGTCGTCTATGCCATCGGTCGCGAGGGAATCGCGAAACTTAAACTTGCCGATGAATCAAAAGATCTCACGCCGCTCCTATCTACCATTCTTTCTCATGTTCCCTGTGCTTCATCAGAGGCGTTGGAACAAAAACCATTGCGATTCCAGCCTTTTAATCTTGCCTACGACAATTTTATGGGACGTATGGCGGTAGGGAGAGTGTATGAAGGCGTCCTTCAGTCGGGAGCTGACGTATTCGTTAAGAAACCGAACGGAGAAACCCGCTCAGGAAAAATTACCAAAGTTTTTACTTTCAACGGATTGGAAAGAATAGATTCGGAAAAAACAAGTGCCGGTGATATTGCACTCATCTCAGGGCTCCCCGACATAGACATTGGAGAAACGGTGACAACTGATGAAAAAGCTGAACCGCTTCCAGTTATCGCGATTGATGAACCAGCTATTACCCTTAACTTTTTAGTGAACAGCTCAAATTTTGCGGGGCGGGAAGGAAAACACGTAACGTCCCGCGAATTGCACGAGTATTTAAAAAGAGAATTGGAAGTAAATGTCGGTTTGCGGGTTGATTTTACCTCAAAGGATGTATTTCAGGTGTATGGCAGAGGCGAACTGCATATAGTTATACTTCTTGAAAATATGAGGCGAGAGGGGTACGAATTGCAAGTTTCCCAGCCGCGGGTGATTATCCGCGAAGAAAACGGAATCAAGACAGAACCGTTTGAGGAAGTCGTTATCGATACTCCCCGGGAATATCAAGGCACGATCATTGAGAGTCTCGGTACGCGAGCTTGCATCCTCAAAAATATTATCAGGAAAGGCGATACGGTAAGGCTTACATTAGAGGGTCCCACGCGGGGGCTTCTCGGATACAGAAATCAATTTGTAATGAATACGAAAGGTGACGGCATCCTCTCTTCGCGCTTTCTGGGATTTAAGCCGTACGTGGGAGAAATCCGCAGGCGGAGGGTCGGTTCAATGATTTCTATGGCGGCGGGTAAATCTCTCGGGTTTTCTTTGTGGGGTCTTCAAAAGCGCGGTATACTCTACATAGGTCCGGGAACAGAAGTATACGAGGGTATGGTCATCGGCAACACTTCAAAGGGGAAAGATATGGCGGTAAATCCGACAAAAGGAAAAGAACTTACCAATATGCGGGCGAAAGGATCTGACGAGGCGATAACATTAACTCCTCCGACAGAACTTACTCTTGAGAGAGGGTTAGAAATAATGAATGACGACGAATATCTTGAAATAACTCCCGGAAGCATTCGTTTAAGAAAGCAATTTCTTACAGAAATTGATCGTGTCCGTGTTAAAAGGCAGGAAAAGTCTGAGTTCTCATCCCAGAAGTAAAGCAAGGATTGCTATGGGACAGGTTTTATCTTAAATAGTCCCTATCGAGACGCGTCGGTGAGAGACCTTGAAAAGCCCCCAATTTTTCCCTTAAAACTGGAGTCCAAAACTGAGGCACTGAGGTACGCAGTAATCTTACTTCACTCACTTATCAGTGGGTTTTTATATTGACACAAGTCCAAATTTAAGCTATTCTACGATGGATGGGTTGGAACCGAGCAAACAAGTGGGCGACATAAACTGTTTATTGACCAGTCAATTTTGTCTTTTTGGAGGCAATATACAAAGCGGTTTAAGCCAGTTGAATGCGTGTTCTCAGCCTTTTTATTTTTAATTTGGGAACAACCATGAAAGCATTAATTATTGCAGCCGGTAATGGCACAAGAATGCAGTCGGTAACTCGTGGGCGACATAAATCGCTTATGAGCTTATTGGGCTTAAAGATCATTGAGAGAGTTATTCTTGGAGCAAAAGAGGCAGGTATTTTTGAGTTTGTAATTATTACCGGCTATAAAGGAAAAGAACTTAAGGAAACTATCGGCGACGGTAGTCGTTTTGGTGTTTCAATCGCTTGTATTCAGAATGATGAATGGGAGAAGGCAAATGGAATTTCTGTCCTTAAAGCGAAAGATTATTTTAAGGAAAATTTTATTCTTCTAATGTCTGACCATGTCTTTGACTGGAGAACACTCCTTAGGCTTAAGAGAATAAAATTAAAAAAGGACGAGTGTGCTCTTGCTATAGATAAAAATATGGATTCCGTTTTAGATATAGGCGATACCACAAAAGTTTTAGTTAAAAATAACAAAATTGATTCAATAAGCAAGAATCTCGATGTCTATAATGCCTACGATACTGGAATGTTTTTGTGTTCCCCCTATATTTTTAAAGTTCTAAAAAAAACTATTTCAGAGCATAAAAATTCATTGACTAATGGGATGAGAGTCATTGTAAAAGAAGGAAAACTGAGGGCATTTAACATTAAAGGAAGATTTTGGTCAGACTGCGATACTTATGCAGATATCAAATTTGCAGAAAAAAAACTTCTTAAGAATCTTAATAAATCCGAGGATGGAATTGTATCAAAAATAATTAATCGAAAAATTTCTATATTTATTTCAAAATACTTAGTAAAAACCGGGCTTACTCCTAATAAAATTTCTATACTCAATTTAATGATTGGGATTTCATCCGCCTTTCTTTTTGCAAAAGGAAGTTTCCCCTGGATTTTTATAGGAGGAATATTGGCCCAGCTGACTTCGATTACCGACGGTTGTGACGGAGAAATTGCAAGACTCAAGTTTTTATCAAGTAAATTTGGTGCTTGGCTCGATGACGCATTTGATCGTTATATAGATATGTTAATTATAATTGGCATGGCTTACGGCTATTGGGCAATTAGTCAAAATTCATTAGTTTGGCCCATTGCAGCATTTGCGGTCATGGGACTTGCACTTCTTAACTATTTACCTACTAAGTATCGCGACATAACAGATCGTAAACTTGTATGGTACGGTCCTAAGTTTAAAAGACCAGGAAGACTTCTTCTTATTATGTTCGCAGGGATAACAGGCTTAATATTTTTTGTATTAATATTAATTGCCTTAATTTCCAACTTAATATCTGTTTCCAGGATTATTGTTTCTGCAAGGGAAAATAAAAATTCAGCCAAAAATGAGACACAAAAAAAATACTCTCAACCAGTGTCTCGTTTGTCCCATTTTAGCTTAAAAACGCCCTGACCGAGACGCGTCAATGAGACACCCCGAAAAGCCCCAATTTTTCCCTTAAAACCTCGGTTCTAGACCGAGGGACACAGCTAATTGCCGCCTATTCTTTTGGCCGATTTTTTGGTAGAATAAAAATATGAAGAAGACATTTATTATTTTAATTGTTTTATTGGTTGTTTTGACTGGGATTTGGTTTGGCTTGAGGTTTTTAATTGGCGGCGAAGAGCCAGTTGCCTGCACCCAGGACGTCAAGCTTTGTCCGGACGGCTCCTATGTCGGCCGCGTAGGTCCCAACTGTGAATTTGCGCTTTGTCCAGATGCTCCGCAATGGCCGGCCATTAAACAAGCGATTGCCAATTGCGAGGTTGAAAGCGTTTGGCAGACACACGCTAGAACGGTATGGGCGAAACTGAAAAACGGAGAAGAATTGACTGCCGTTGAACCGGAACTTAATGACATAATTGATTTGGCAATAGCCGCCGAGCCAAAATGCGGGAAGATTTTGATGGGAACGGAATAAAATAATATGGAAAAACAAACTAAAATAACTTATATTCTATTTGGCTTAAGTGTAATTTCTGTTGTTTTACACAATGCCATTTCCGCTTATTTCAAAATTGAAGAGCCGGTATTTTTTATTCTAACTTTTGCTTTCCTTCTTTCTTTTGTCATTTCCGTCATTTAAAATATCATCTCTTATTTTAGGAAGGGCGGACCAAGAGATTTGTGGAAAATCGGCTTTTTGGGATTATTCGGACTAATCGGGTTGATTGCCAGCCCCGGGTTTTACGGTCTCTTTGGTCTTTTCGGATTCTTCGGAGCGAGGAGTTGGAAAAAGATAAAAAATGAGACATCGCGAAACACCCCTAAATAGTGTCTCATTTGTCTCATTTTAGCTTCAAAATGCCCTGACCGAGACGGGTCACTGAGACACCCGGAAACACCCCGGAATTTCCCTTAAAATCTCGGTTCAAGACCGGGATATACAGCAGTCAGCTCAAAGTATCGAGAGACCGAGTGGCATTAAAAATCGCCGAGAAGGCGGTTTTTTGGTAGAAATGTCTGAGAGTTGTTGCCCTGAAATTTCTGTTATGATAATATAAAAGAGTCAAAAAAATAATTAATCATTAGCCTTCATAAACATGTCAATAACAATTTACACAATTTTAGGAATAATATTATTTATTATTCTAATTTCAATTAAACAGATTAATCAGTATCAGAAGGGAGTTAAGTTAATGCTGGGTAAATATATCGGTTTAATGAAGCCGGGCTGGCGATTGGTTTTTCCGATTATTCAATCTTACCAGAAGGTAGATTTAAGAGTAAAAGCGGTTGATGTGCCGAACCAAGAAGCGATTACCAAAGATAATATTTCGGTTAGCGTCAACGCGGTTATTTATTATAAAGTGGCCGAGGCAGACAAGGCGATTCTGGAAGTGGAAAATTTCTATTATGCCATTTCTCAATTGGCGCAGACAACAATGAGGAACGTTGTCGGCCAAGTTGATTTAGACGAACTACTTTCCCAGCGAGACAGAGTCTCTGAAAACATTAGAAAAATTATTGACGATGCGACCGACCCGTGGGGTATCAAGGTTTTAAACGTTGAACTAAAAGATATCGTTCTGCCAGAAGAAATGAAGCGAGTAATTGGCAAGCAAGCTGAAGCGGAAAGGGAAAAAAGATCAATGATTATTAAAGCTGAAGGAGAAGTAATTGCCGCTAACAATATGGCCAAAGCTGCTCGAACTTTATCGGAAGCCAAAGGAGCTCTTCATTTAAGAACGCTTCAATCGATTAATGATATAAGTTCTGACCAGTCAAATACGATTATTTTTGCGGTACCCCTGGAAGTTCTAAAAGCTTTTGAAGGATTTGGTAAAAAATCAGCCGAAGAAAACAAGGAGGAGGAAAACAAAAGCGGCCAATAAAATTAAGACCCCAGAATACACCAGCAATAATTTAACAAAAAATCGCCACTACGGCGGTTTTTTGGTAGAATAAAGATAATCTAATATGTTTATTAAACTTTTTAAAAATATATCTAAAAAAGACGTGTTTTTGGCAGGCGGCAAGGGAGCTTCGCTTGGAGAGATGACTAAAGCCAAAATTCCAGTTCCTCCTGGTTTTATTATTTTAGTTGAGGCCTTTGATAAGTTTTTAGAAGAAACAGATTTAGTAGTAGAAATAGCTTCTCAGATAAAGGCTATTAATTTTAAAGATATCAATTCTGTAGATAAGGCTTCTAATATAATCAGAGATTTAATATCTGACACTCAGATTCCAAAAGATTTAGAAAAAGAGTTTTTAAAAGAGTTTAAGAAGCTAAATAATAAATATGTGGCAGTTCGTTCTTCAGCAACAGCAGAAGATTCTTCAATAGCTTCCTGGGCAGGAGAATTAGAAACATATTTAAATACTTCTCAATCTAATTTAGCAGAAAACATTAAGAAATGCTGGTCTTCTTTATTTACTCCCAGAGCTTTATTTTATGCTTTTGAAAAGGGGGTAATTACTCAAACAGGACAAAAAAAGATTAGAGCTAAAACCTGTAAGAAATTAGCTTATTGCTATCCAGTAGGAGTAGCAGTAGTAATTCAAAAAATGATTCAATCAGATGTGTCTGGCATTTGCTTTACTGTTCATCCTGTTACTCAAGATAGAAACCAGATGGTTATTGAGGCTGGCTGGGGTTTAGGAGAAGCTATTGTCGGAGGGAAGATTACTCCTGACACTTATGTTATATCTAAAAGAGATTGGGTGATTATAGATAGCAATATCAGTTCTCAAGAAATGATGATTATCAGACAAGGTAATGGCATTAAAGAAACCAGGGTTCCGAAATCTAAACAATCAAAACAAAAACTCTCTAATAAGCAAATCATCCAATTGGCTAAACTCTGTCAAAAAATAGAAGATCATTATAAATATCCTCAAGATATAGAATTCGCAATAGAGAATAATAAGATTTATATAACCCAAAGCAGGCCGATAACTACATTATAATATGATTAAATTATCTAAAGTATTCAATAGAGAGCATACTCTTTTTTATGCTTATATGTGGAATAGAAGTGATCGTTTGGGTTTTAAAAAATGGCTTAATCATAATTTAAAAAACAGTTTATTTTTGAAAGAAAAAGGGAGTAATAAAGTTTCTGTTTGGTATCAAAATAAAGAATTTAATCAAATTCGAGATAAAATAGCGCGAAAATTTAAGCAGGAACTCCTTTTAAATAAATTAGCAAAAGAATTACAAAAAGAAGAGAGATCTATTTCTCTTTTTCTAAGCGGAAAAATAAAAATAAAAAACATTAATCAATTAAAAGAATATTACAGAAATATTACCAGATGGTGGTCTGCAATGGTTATTTTATTTGAAATCCCAGATCTTAAAAGTATTTCAGAAAATATTCGCCAAGAATCACTTAATTTACGCATACTGAGTGAAAAATATTCTGATCAGCAAGATAATATTTTTATAGACTTTTGGAGAAAAAAATATCCTCAGCTTAATAATCTAACTTTTTTAATTAAACCATTAGAGGTTTTTAATCAGAAAGAGATGGATGAGAAAAATGTAAAAAATATTATAAAAAGAAAGGAGGGATATTGTATTTTTAATAATAAATTTTATTTACTATCAGATTTTAAGAGTAAGATGAATAATCTTTTAATCGAGTTAGATGACAATGAGATCGAAGAAAGAATAAATGAATTCAAAGGAATTTCTGCGATGTCAGGTAAAATACGCGGATTGGTTAAAATTATAAAATATAAACGTGAGCTTAATAAAATTAAAAGAGGAGATATTTTAGTTGCCGAAATGACTAGTCCAGATTATGCTTCTGTTTTTGAAAAAATCAAAGGAATTATTACAGATGAGGGCGGTATCACTTGTCATGCAGCCATTGTTGCAAGAGAGTTAAAAATTCCATGCATTATTGGCGCTAAAATAGCGACAAAAGTATTAAAAGACGGGGATTTGGTGGAGGTGGACGCTAATAAAGGAATCGTTAAGATCATAAAAAAGAAAAATGCTTAAGAAATCAGACATAAATTTAAAAGAATGGGAATTTGAATTTCAACAAAGGAATAATCACCCGATCTTAATGGCAGATCAATGGTGCCGTTCTTTGTCGAATAAATTTAAGGACGAATTTAAATTACCAATTCCTAGAATCGATTATCTGATTACAGGTTCTTTTGGAAGAGGATATATTAAAAAAAGACAAAAGAAGAAGATTATAAAAGAGTTAAGGGAGAACATCCCGAAAGAAAGTTATTTGAATTATGTATTTTCTACAACTCAAAATAGATTAAAAGATTTGGAGAGAATAATAAAAATTATTGGAAAGAATATAAAAACAAAAAAGAAATTAAATAATAAAGAATTAGCAAATTTATGGGAAGAATTTGATAAAGTTTTTTTAAAAGTAATTCCTTGGTTCTTTATTCCCTGGTATGTGATTGAATATAATTTAATAACAGACAGAATTAAATCCGGGCTAATAAAACACAGAGATGAAATTGAAGAAATCACTGATATTAATAACGCTCTAATGGTTTTATCTTATCCGGTTAGAAAGGTTTTAATACAAAAAGAACAAGATAATTTTTACAAATTAGCAGATTTTATTAAAAATAAAAAGGATTTTAGAAAGAATAGAAAATTTTTAATACTAAGCGCTAAATATTTAAAGAAATATTCTTGGACAAAAACCTTTTTATTCTCATCAATTAATCTATTAACATTGCCAGAATTATCAAAACGATTGGAAGAATTTATTAAAAAAGACGGAATTAAAGAATATAAATTACAGAAAATTCAACAACTTAGGAATAAAAAACTAGCTGATAAATTATTGAAATTATTATCCAATGATAAAAGCTTAATAAAGCAGATTAAACGGGCAAGAGATTTTGGTTGGCTTTTAAGCTGGAGCGTTGAAGAAGCTCTATTCTTATTTAGGGGAATGCGAGGATTTCTTGATTTAATTGTGAAAGAGCTTGACATGAAATATCATCAATTTATATTATTAACTTATCAGGAAATATTAGATAGTTTAAAGTCAGGTAAAAAAATTGAGTTAAAAGAGTTTAAAAAAAGAAGCCAGGGATATGTTTTTCTGATTGAAAAAAGAGAGCCATCTATAATTTTTGGGAGGAATGGCAGATCTTTATCTAACACTATTGATAAAAATATAGGGACATTAAATAAAGGAGGGAATATAATAACAGGCCAAGCTGTTTCCCCTGGTATAGTTAAAGGTAAAGCAAAGATTATTATGAAGGTTGATAAATTAAGGGAAGTAAAAATTGGAGATGTTCTTGTTTGTTCCATGACTAGTCCTGAATATGTTCCGGCTATGAGAAACGCTATAGCTATTATTACTGATGAAGGAGGATTATTATCTCACGCTTCGATAGTAAGCAGGGAATTAGGCAAGCCTTGCGTGGTAGGCACTAAGGTAGCCACAAAGGCGCTAAAAGATGGAGATTTAGTAGAAGTTGATGCGAATAAAGGAACGGTAAGAATATTGAAAAAAAATAATGAGTAGCGGGGTATGGTAGATATTAAAAAACCATATCCGGGATATAAACATATTCATCTTTGTCTATAAAAATAGTTCTAACATTGTCCACGATGGTCAGCATTCGATTATTCACCTAACAAAATAAAAACATGGAAAACAATACAAATTTGCGTAGTACGCCCAGAGATATTTTTCTGCATTTCTTGAATATTTTTACTTTCTACATCAGCGTGATCAGTTTTATAACGCTTTTTATCCAGTATGTTAACGTTCTTTTCCCCGATCCTCTTAATTTTTATTACACGGGCATAACAGATGCGATCCGCACGTCCTCTTCAGTCCTTTTGGTGGCCGTGCCCGTATACATACTGACTTGTTGGCTTTTGGGAAAAGACCTTAAAAAAAACATCGGCAAACGCGGGCTGAATCTGAGGAAGTCGTTGATTTATTTCACTCTTTTCTTGGCGGCCGTGGCCATGATTATTGACCTTATCGTGCTGGTCAATAATTTTTTGAGCGGAGAATTGACCAGCCGTTTCTTTTTGAAAACTTTGGTCGTGCTGGTCGTGGCTGCCGCGGTTTTCGGATACTATGTTTGGGATTTGAAGAGAAAAGACCAAGAATCTTCAAAAGTCCCGAAAATTCTCGGCTGGGTCGTTGCTCTGGCGGTCTTGGTCAGCGTTTTCGGAGGATTTCTCATTGTCGGCACGCCGGCGGCCCAGCGGGAAAGGAGGTTTGATGAACAAAGGATAGCCAATCTTCAGATGATACAAAACGAGATTATTAATTACTGGATACAGAAAGAAACTCTTCCTGCAAAACTCAGCGAGATGGAAAACAGCATTTCCGGATTTGCCGTACCTCAAGATCCTCAGAGCGAAGCTCCCTACGAATACAATGTTTTAAGCGATCTTTCTTTTGAATTGTGCGCCGAATTTAAAACGTCAAGCAAGGATTTCGTCGACGCTTACCAAGGGTCGAAATACGGTCCATTCCAACAGAATTGGCAGCATGAAACCGGCCGAACCTGTTTTGAAAGGACCATCGACCCGGAACTCTATAAAGAAAACGGACAGCTGAAATCGCCGATGTTCGAACGCGATTGATTTTTAATATGGCTTCCATTAAAAGAAACATAACTATAAAAGAATACCAGGATTTTACCAAGAAGGTATACGGGTTGTCCAATGACAGATTTTTTAGCTTGTGGGATATGATTACCAATATGGAACGTTTTATGATGAGAGGGCTTAAAGGTATCAGGAAAAGAGACAGAGAAAAAACTAAAATTAATTTACTAATCGCCTTCAGCTGGTTTATTTCCATAATGAATCAACTTCATGTGGATATAGAGAGCGAGGTTTGGAAACGATTCCCTTACTTATGTTCTTACTGTGCAATATGTCCGTGTTCTTGCAGTGAAAAAAAATGCAAAAAAAGAAAAAAAGTTTCCATAAATAAAGGTAAAAAGCCCAAAACGCTCGAAGAATTTCAAAATATGCTGAATAAAATATATCCGGCTGAAAAACGAACCATAGAGCATACAGGGGTTCATTTAGCAGAAGAAGCGGGTGAATTTTCAGAAGCAATATTAACCTATCGTGGGGGACACGAGGATAAAGATTTTAAAAATATCGAATTGGAAGCCGCGGATTTGTTTTCCTGCATAATGGGCGTTTTTAATTCATTGGGAATGAATGTAGCAAAAGAACTTTCCGTTATGTTCTCTAATAATTGTCATGTCTGTAAAAATGCGCCGTGTACGTGTAATTTCAAGGATATCACTAATTTTAAATCTTAGAATTTCGATCGCAGTAGAATAGGGATACCGGAGATTGAAATAAAAAACAGAGATTCGGATTGAGAATCTCTGTTTTGTTTCCGGTTTCAGGAAACTTATTTTTCCGGAATTTTCCAAATAACCAGAGCATAGGTAATCATGGTTTCGTAATTCCGCCATTGAGCGGTTACTTCGGAACGAATCAAAGTGTTATTTATATACTGGCCGTTAATCAGCGGCTTGCTGTCGAGAAAGTATAGAATCGTTTCTCTAGCTTGGGCGGCGGCCGTGACGGAGGCCAAATTGATGCTTTCCGTCGCAGGACTTGAGCCAACGGCATAGATATAGCCGTTTTGTTCGAAAAGCGAAGGGCCGTTGATCCACGAAGGAATGTCGTAATTCGGACCAGCCATTTTGCTGATTGAAGAACAACTGGCGATGGAAATGACCAGGATAAGATTGAAAAGAAGCAGTGACCAGCGAGACATGATTTTCTCCTTTAGTTAGTTTATCCGGACTACTTTTGACCGAGAAGAAAATTTAAGAACGTACTGAATAAATAATAGCACATTTTTTAATTTATGTCAAGGGATAACAATAAGGTGCGATGGGTTTAATCTTGACTTTTATATTAAAATGTGTTATCTTATTAACAGAATAACAGGACTTTAACAATCATTTTTTTTCTATCTTGGGAGGTTGAAATGGAAAAACGCTGTATAGGCGGAGCGATTTTTCTTCGTCACGGCCAAAGCGAGTATACCGAAGTATTCCCGGATTTGACCCAGGAAGGACAACAAACAATCAGAGACAGTTCGAAGAGAATAAAAGACGTTGTCGATCAATATGACTATTGCGAGATAGTGTCTTCCTCTTCGGCCAGGGCTCTGGGCTCGGCAGTTATCATAGCGGATGCATTGGACTGCAACGGCGGAATTACTATAGAACCGGCCATTGCCGCGGCGGTTATCAGAGATGTCGAACGGGCTAAAGCGTTTTTTAACAAGTACGGACAAGGCGGCACGGAAGAGCTTTCCTTGGCTTATAATTGCCAGTCGTGTTTCGAAGACGGCAGCATTATCGAGCCTAGATCGAAAGTAAGAAAGAGATTTTATAAGTATTTAGCTGTCTTGGTGCGTCGGTTGTCAAACTGCCTGTCGAATTTCTGCGTTGTTCATACTTCACACTACGAAGTTTTGTACCATTTTGCGGAAGTTGTTTTCAAACTGAATTACGCGGCAGATAGGCCGCTGGCTCACGGCGAACCGATTATTCTTTCTTTTTACGGTTCGGGAAGCGATGAAATAACGGAAATTGAAGCGATCTTCAGAAAGAAAACCGCCAGAGCGCTTTTCAACTGCCGAGAGGAAACCATAGTAATTTGAAAGATCCTGAAACGAGGCAACAGGGTCTTTTCTTTTGCTCCGGTTTCTGTTTAAATGAATTCAATGAATCTTTTCCGGGTTTTCGAACAAAATCTCATAGAAGGTTTGGCTACTTCTTCTCCCGATAAAATCATCGAGACAACTGTTTCCAAAATATTTTTTTACGGGAACAAAGTTTACAAGATATACAAATACGAGAAGTTTTTCTTCGGCGATTTCGGTTCGCCGGATTTCAGAAGGAATTTTTACTGCGAAGATTTCCGTTGGAACAAAACCATGGCGCCCCATGTTTATCTGAATTTAAGAGGGATCAAAGCAGAGGGGGAAAAATATCGCCTGGCGGATATGACGGAAGCAGAAGATTTCTTCATTGAAATGGAAAAATTTGACGCTGACAAAAGCCTGACCAACCTTCTTTTGAAAAAAGAAGCAAGCGAAGAAGATTTGGCGAAAATCGTTTTGGAACTGACTTCGCGGCTCGGAGAATTGACAACTGAAAAGAGAAGGGAATCAGAAGCAATTTTTAGCAAGAATTTGTTGGAGAGCCTTTTGGCTGAACTGGAGGACGACAGGAATCTGCTTTATCTGGTTCCTTCTTCTATCGCCAAAGAAAAGACAGACGAAATGGTGGAATTCCTTAAAAAAGCAGCGGTCAAGAATCCTTATTTCCGGAATTTCAGCCATCAGAAATTGTCTTTGCTGATAGACGACCATAGCGACAATATAATGCTTTTGGACGGCAAAGTGGAATTTATCGACGTGCTGCCGCCGAAAGAAAGTTGGCGGGTGGGCGATTTGAATTTCAATATCTGCCGTTTGGCTACTGATGTGGCAGTTTTATGGTCAAAAGAAAAAGCCGAAGCAATCTACCGGGCTTACGAAAAACTGGCTGAACCGATACCGCCTGGAGTTAAAGCCATTTACGAGGCTGACGCTGCTTTAATTCAGATGTGGTGTTTTTACGATCTGGGCAAGTCGGCAATAGCTGAAAAGTACTTAAAATTCGTCCAAGAAAAAATAAAGGTCATAACCGAATTAACAAATAAAGAACAATAAAAAAATGGGCATAGGATGGAGAAACAGAAAACGTCTCAATAAAAAATTAAGAAAAAAAGAAGGAAGAAGGAGTAAATCGAAGAGAAAATAGCCCCAGCTTTCTCTTTACAGAAATAAGGCGCGGGGTATACTGAAATAATGGTTAAGAAACTCAAGAAAAAAACCAAAAAAATGGCTTTACCGGCTAAAAAAACCGCCAAGCAAGCGGCTAAGCCGGCTTTGCCGCCAGCAGAAGAGGAAAAGATAAAAAAGACCAAAATCAGGGTAATCGGCCTGGGCGGCGGCGGCGGCAATATCGTTTCCGAAATAGTTTCAAAAATATCCAAGGCCAGTTTTGTCATAGCCAACACCGATTCCAAATCGCTAAGAAGCTGCGGCCGGAAGGCGATGAAATTCCAATTCGGCCAGAATCTGACCCGCGGTTTGGGCACCGGCATGAATCCGGTTCTGGGCCAGACAGCGGCTCAGGCCGAAAAAGAAAGAATCAAAAAGATTTTAGAAGGCCAGGATTTGTGCATTCTGGTCGTGGCTCTGGGCGGCGGAACCGGTTCGGGAGCTGTTTCGACTTTCGCCAGGATTTCCAAAAACTTGGGCAATCTCACCTACGGAATTTTCACTTTGCCTTTCAAATTCGAAGGGGAAAAGAAAATGGAAATTGCCCTTGATTCCCTGAAAGAGGCCAAAAACCATTTGAACGCCATGACCATTATCCCCAATGAAAGGATTTTCCAGATTATCGACAAAGACACTCCTCTTAAAGAGGCTTTGTCCGCCATCAATAAATTCTTGGCCGAAAGTCTGGGGGGATTGATTGAAACCATTTACGAGCCGGGCCTGATAAACATCGATTTCGCCGATTTCAGGACCATTATGGAAGGCAGGGGCAGGCTGGCTTATCTGAACACTGTTGAAGAAGAAAGGAAAGAAGACAATAAAATCAAAAACGCGGCAACCAAAGTGCTCAGTTCCCCTTTATATCCTTATACTATCAAAGGAGCCAAAGGCGTTTTATTGAATATCGCCGGAGAAAAAAACCTTTCCTTGAACGATGTCAATCAGATATCAAAGACGATTTCCGATCTGGCCAGCCCTGAGGCGAAAATCATTTTTGGTATTTCGCAGCATAAAAAATATTCCAACGTCATAAAAACTGTTTTGCTGGCCACTGGCTGCGAAAGACTGGGATTTAAGATTTCTTCCTCATCCGCCAAACCGGCCAAGCCGAGGAAAAAAGTCAGGAAAGTGAAAAAGGAAAAAGTGGCGGTTAAAGACAAGAAAATCGAGAAACCGAAAGCCAAAGCGAAAAAGAAAAGAAAGAAACCGGCTGCCAAAAAAGTGAAAATCAGGATGGTCAAGAAAGAAGAAAAACCTCAAGAAGCGGAAAATATCAAAGAGGAAACGCCGCTTGTTGGTGATAAAGTCAGGAAAAACGCCCTGCAAATCAAAAGGGAAGCGGAAGAGCTTGAAAAAGAAATGGTGGAAAAGGAAAAATTCTGGGAAACGCCGGCTTTTTTAAGAAAAAAAACCAATTAAAGTAATTTTTAAATGAATTACGAATTATGGAAGAGGTAACCAAGAATATTTTAAAAAACATTTATCCGGCCAGGCCGGCCACGGTCAGGAAATACGATTTCGGTCTTTTGTCCGTTATCGGCGGCTCGGATTTTTATTCCGGCTCCCCGGCTTTGTCGGCTTTGGCCGCTTTCCGAGCCGGAGTCGACATGGTAAGAATTGTCGCTCCCAAAAGGGCGGCTGACATCATCGCATCTTTCTCGCCGATTCTGGCCGCTTACCCTTTGGAAGGCAAATGGCTGACCAAAGAACATCTGGCGGTTTTGCTTTCCATGACCGAATCAGCCAAGCAGGTATCCGGAGGAAAAACAGCCGCGGTCATCGGAGGAGGCATGGGCAGGACAGCGGAAACCCAGGAAGCTATTTTAGAATATCTCGCTCAAATTGGAATTCCGGCAGTGATAGACGCCGACGCCATTCATGCTATTGCTAAAAACCCGGAAATCATTTCAGGCAAGAATTTTTTAATTACGCCGCATACTTATGAATTCTTCATTCTGACGGGCCGGGAAGTTTACAAATTGACGGACGAAGAAAAAATAAAAGCTGTTCAAGAAGAAGCCGACAAACTGCAAACCACGATTCTGCTCAAAGGAAAGTTGGACATTATTTCGAACGGCAAAGAAACAGCCGTGAACAGAACCGGTACGTCTTATATGACAGGCGGCGGCTGCGGCGACACTTTGGCCGGGATTTGCGGAGCTTTACTGGCCAGGGGAGTGAATATTTTCGAAGCCGGCCAGGCCGGAGCCTATATTAACGGCAAAGCCGGGGAAATCGCTGCCAAGAAATTCGGGGAGGCGATGACGGTCAACGATTTGATCGAAGCCATACCGGAAGTTTTACGATAAAATAATCGCATGCTTTACGACCTTATCATTATCGGGGGCGGGCCGGCCGGAATTGCGGCCGGCATTTACGCTGCCAGGCAAAAATTGAATACTCTTTTGATTACTAAATCTTTCGGCGGCCAGATCGCCAGAAAAGCCGTCGGCATCGAGAATTATCCCGGTTTCGAAAAGATTTCCGGCTTGGATCTGATCAGGAAATTCGAAAAGCATTTAAGAAAGCAGAAAATAGACATTGAAAGGGATGGAGCGAGAAAAGTGGAAAAAATCGGCGGAAAATTTCTGGTCAAAACCGCCGGCAAAAACATATTCAAGGCGAAAGCGGTTATTATCGTTTCGGGAGCCGACCCCCGGCCTTTGGAAGTGCCCGGCGAAAAGAAATTCATCGGTAAAGGCGTTTCTTACTGCACTATCTGCGACGGGCCTTTGTTCGCCAATAAAGAAGTGGCTGTCATCGGCGGCGGAAATTCCGGTTTTGAGGCTGCCATTTTTCTGTCTTCTTGGACTAAAAAAGTTTATATTTTGGAAAGCGCCGACCATATCAGAGCTGAAGAAGCTGTTCAAGAAAAAGCCGAAAAAACCGGCAAAATCGAAATCATAACTTCGGCCGTCCTGAAAAAAATCGAAGGAAAAAACTTCGTCGAATCGGCGTCTTATCAGGACAATAAAACTAAAAAAATCGTTTCTTTGAAGGTTGACGGGATTTTCGTGGAAATAGGTTCGCAGCCGGCCACTTCTTTCGTCAAAGGCTTGGTTGACTTCAATCAGAAAGACGAGATAACAATAAACCCTAAAACCATGCAGACCAAGACAGCCGGCCTTTTCGCAGCCGGCGACGTTACTGACGTCGTTTACAAGCAAATCGTCATTGCCGCCGGAGAAGGAGTCAAAGCCGCTTTGTCCGTTTCCAATTATTTATTCAAACAAAACTAAGGATAAAAATGGCTAAAATCAAAAAAATCAAAGCCAGTCAGATTTTGGATTCCAGGAACAAGCCGACCATTGAAGCCAGAGTTATCACGGATTCGGGAGAATTTTCAGCAGCCGTGCCGTCCGGCACCTCAAAAGGAGAATTTGAAGCCAAGGCCGGTTCTCCGCAAGCCGCGATTAAAAAAATTGAAGGAATCATCAGCCGAAATCTTGCCGGTAAAAATCCGGTTGAACAGCGGGAGATAGATAATTTGCTGATAAAATTGGACGGGACGGAAGACAAATCCAATTTGGGAGCCAATGCCATTTTGGCTGTTTCCACGGCTGTTTTGAGGGCTGCCGCCAAAGCGGAAAAAACGCCTTTGTGGCAGTGGATCGCCAAAATCTCCGGCAACCGGCCCAAGCTTCCTTATCCCTGCGTTTTGCAGATTGAAGGGGGATTGCACGGCAAAGGGGAGTTGGATATCCAGGAATTCATGACAATTTTTCAAGCCGGTTCTTTTGAAAAGAGTTTTGTTCAATCGGTCAAAATCTACCATCTCCTTAAAAAGTTTTTAATTGAAAATTACGGCCGGCCGGCCGTTGCTTTAGGACTTGAAGGCGCTTTTATTCCGCCGATAAATAAAACGAAAGAAGTACTCGAGGTTATTACGGAAATCAGCGGTCAAGCCGGCGTTAACAGCAATGATAAAATGAAAATTATTTTGGATGCGGCCGCTTCTTCTTTCGTTCAAAAAGGCGGCTATTTTTTTGAAGGTGAAAAAATGAGCCGGGAAGAACTATCGGCTTTTTATTCCGAAATTACCGAAAGTTATCCTTTAATCGGAGGGATTGAAGATCCTTTTTCCGAGAACGATTGGCCGGCTTGGAAAAAATTAACAAAGGAAAGCGAAAAATCGAAAGTTTTGATTGTGGCCGATGATTTGACGGCCACCAATCCGAAAAGAATCAAGGAAGCCCATCAGAAAAAAGCTTGCAATGCCGTGATCATTAAGCCGAACCAGATCGGCACGGTTTCGGAAACGATTGAATCAGTCAAATTAGCCAAGTCGTACGGCTGGAAAATAATAGTTTCCCACCGCTCGGGCGAGACCAAGGATGATTTCATCGCTGATTTGGCCGTAGGCAGCGGAGCCGATTTCATTAAAACCGGAGCTCCCTTTCCCAAAGAAAGAATGGTAAAATATAATAGATTATTGAAAATAGAAAAAGAGTTATGCCAAAATTAATTTTGCTTCGTCATCTCGAATCGCAATGGAACGAGGAAAACAGGTTTAACGGCTGGATTGACACGCCCTTGCTTGAAGGCTATGCCGAAAAAGCCGAAAACCTCGCGCAGGAATTATCTCAATTTAAGATTGATGAGATTTTCTGTTCTTGTCTTTTCAGAAATATGGATACAGTGGCCAAGATTCTGGAATACGATAAAAAATATCCTCTTTTTATCCATCTTGATCCGGGCAAAATGAAAAAACGGGGACATTTTAAGGATTTGAGCGAATATGACATTCCTGTTTATGTTTCGGAAGATTTGAATGAAAGATATTATGGCGAACTGCAGGGTTCCAATAAAGAAGAAACCATAAAGAAATATGGGGAAGAAAAGGTTCGGTTGTGGCGGAGAAGCTGGAATCAGGCGCCGCCGAAAGGGGAGAGTTTGAAGGACGTTTTCAACAGAGTGGTGCCTTTTTACCGGAAGTATATTGAGAAAGACTTGAAAAAAGGGAAAAATGTTTTAATTGTCGCCAGCCACAATGCTCTACGGGCTTTGGTAAAATATTTGGAAAAAATTTCGGATGAAGAAGTGATCAATCTGGAGATAACAACGGGCGGTTTGAGGGAATATGACTTTTGACGCTTGACAGGCCGGCGGATGTTTTATATCATAAATACATAGATAGTTATCTATGTATTTTTAATTTATGACAAAAAAATGTCCGCATTGTCTCAGTTTACTGGGAGATGGCACCCGAATAAAAATAATTCAGCAATTGAAAAAAAAGCCCAGCCGGGTTTCCGACCTTGAGGTGAATTTTTCCTTGACTCAGCCGACCATTTCCTATCATTTGAAGGTATTGAAAAAATTAGGAATAATTTTAAGCCAAAAGCAGGGCAGGGAAGTTTATTATCATTTGAACAAGAAATATCCGTGTAAAAACTGCCTTATTTTAAGAATTCCTTTAAAAATATGACTAAGAAAATTTATTTTGATTATGCTTCCACTACGCCAGTCGATCCCAGAGTCAGCCGGGCCATGCTGCCTTATTTCAACGAAAAATTCGGCAACACCATGTCTTTGCATTATTTCGGCCAGCAGGCGAAACAGGCTCTGGAAGAGAGCCGGGAAAAGGTTGCCGCTTTGATCAAAGCCAAGCCGGCTGAGATAATTTTCACCGCGTCTGCCACTGAAAGCAATAATCTGGCTTTGAAAGGAGTGGCTCTGGCCAACCGCCGGAAAGGCAGGCATCTCGTCATTTCTTCAATAGAGCATCCCTGCATTGCTGCTTCAGCCGAATGGCTGGAAAAGCAGGGATTTGAAATAACCAGACTGTCGGTTGACCGATATGGTTTGATAAATCCGGAAGAGGTGAGAAAGGCGATCAAGAAAGGAACGGTTTTGGTTTCTGTAATCCACGCTTCCAATGAAATCGGCACCATCCAGCCCATCGGGGGAATCGGGGCGATCTGCCGGCAGAAAGGAGTTTATTTCCATACTGACGCAGTCCAGAGTTTCGGCAAGATTCCCATTGACGTCAATAAAATGAAAATCGATTTGTTAACGGCTTCTTCCCATAAAATGTACGGGCCAAAAGGCGCGGCCGCGCTTTTTGTCAGAAAGGGAGTGAAGATCGAACCGCTGCTGCACGGCGGCGGCCAGGAATCCGGCTTAAGGTCTTCCACTATTAACATTCCGGCTATTGTCGGCTTTGCCGAGGCCTGCCAAATCGCCAAAAAAGAAATGAAAGAAAACGCTGCCGGGCAGGGCAGATTAAGAGATAAGCTGATAAAAGGAGTTTTAAAGTCCGTTGCCGGTTCCTACTTGAACGGCCATCAGAAAAACCGGCTGCCTAACAACGCCAATTTGCGGTTTGACGGCGTTGAAGGCGAATCAATCATCATTCAGTTGGATTTGCGGGGCATAGCTGCTTCGACCGGCTCGGCCTGTTCTTCGGCCAAACTGGAGCCGAACCATGTCTTATTGGCCATAGGGCTGAAGCATGAACAGGCCCACGGCTCTTTGCGTCTTACTCTGGGCAAGTGGACGAAAGAATCAGAAATAAATTATTTTTTAAAGGTCCTGCCGTCCGTAATAAAAAACTTAAGAAAAATATCAGGGAAACTGTAAATTTAATATATGAAACCCTATTATTCAAAAGAGGTGATTAAAAGATTCACCAAGCCCGCCAATTTCGGGGAGATAAAAAATGCCGACGGCATCGGCCAGGTCGGCAATCCCCGCTGCGGCGACATCATGAAGTTATATGTGAAGGTGGAGAAAAAAGGGAAGAAGGAAATTATCAAGGATATCAAATTCCATACTTTGGGCTGCGCGGCCGCCATCGCCGCTTCCGACATGGCTTGCGATCTGGTCCGGGGAAAAACCTTGAAAGACGCCCTCAAGATCGATTATAAAAAAATAATCAAAGAATTGGGCGATTTTCCGCCGATAAAAATCCATTGTTCAGTTTTAGCCAAAGAAGGCATAAAAGCGGCGGTTGACGATTATGAAAAAAGAAAAAAGAAATAAAGAGATAAAAGTGGCGGTGGCCATGTCCGGAGGAGTGGATTCAAGCGCGGCCGCGGCTCTTTTGAAAAAACAAGGATACGAAGTCATTGGAGTTTTCATGAAATTCTGGAAAGAAGCGGGACAAGGAGAGAACAGATGTTGTTCTTCGGAATCGGAAAACAGAGCCAGGAAAGTGGCTAAAATATTGGATATCCCTTTCTATGTTTTCAATTTTGAAAAAGAATTCAAAAAAAGGGTGGTTGACCGTTTTCTGGACGGCTATGAAAAAGGGATTACGCCAAATCCCTGCGTTGTCTGCAATAAAGAAATCAAATTCGGCTTACTTATAGAAAAAGCTTTGGCATCCGGGGCGGATTTCATCGCCACCGGGCATTATGCCAGAAAAAAACAAGCAAAAGGAAAGGATGGGAAAATGGAATATAAATTATACCGGGGCAAGGATAAAAAGAAAGACCAATCGTATTTTTTATGGCAGCTGAACCAGAAACAGCTGGAAAAAATTATCTTGCCGGTCGGCGATTACCAGAAAAGCCAAGTCAGGAATCTGGCGAAAAAATTCAGATTGCCGGTTTCAGGTATAGCGGAGTCCATGGAAATTTGCTTTATTCCCGGCAAATTGGAAGATTTTCTGAAAAAGCGCATTAAAACCAAGCCGGGTCCGATTCTGTTGGCGGACAATAAAAAGATAATCGGTTGCCATCAGGGCCTGCCTTTGTATACCATCGGCCAGAGAAAGGGGATAGAATTGTCAGGCGGCCCTTATTACGTGGTTAAAAAGGATGAAAAGAAAAACACTTTGGTCGTGGCTTCTGTTTTGAAGGACGAGGCGCTCTGGAGCAAGATTCTGAAAGTCAGGAAGATTAATTGGCTTTCGGGCAGAAAGCCGAAGCAGAATCTTAAAATTAAAATTCAGATAAGATACGGCCAGGAGCCGGTAGCGGCAATCTTCAACCGTTTTTTAAAGCTTCAAACCCGGCAAAGGGCGATCACTCCCGGCCAATCAGCGGTTTTTTACAGAGGCAAGGAACTTCTGGGCGGAGGAATAATCAGCTGATTCTTTACAAACAGCTGAGATAAAATTATAATAAATAATTATAATTCCAATGAGCGTCTTTTTTTATATCTTAATCAGCACTTTTTTGATCAGCTTGATTGCTTTTGTCGGAGCGATAATTTTGTTTTTGAAAGAAGAATTTTTGGATAAGATTCTACTGATCCTGGTTTCTTTCTCGGCCGGCGCTTTAATCGGTGGCGCTTTCCTGCATCTTTTGCCTGAAACCATAGAAGAGAAAGGTATGGGAGAGGGTTTCCTTTTGAAAATATTCTTGTTTCTGATTTTCGGCTTCTGTGCTTTTTTCTTTTTGGAAAATTCCATCAAATGGCACCACCATCACGCCAAAAAGCATCCGGAAATAAAGTCGTTCTCTTATCTGATTCTGATTTCGGACGGAGTCCACAACTTTATTGACGGGCTGATTATTGCCGGCTCTTTCCTTGTTTCCCTGCCTTTGGGTATGGTGACCACCCTGGCCGTGGCTTTACATGAGATCCCGCAGGAGATCGGCGATTTCGGCATTTTGATTTACAGCGGTTTTAAGAGAGGCAAAGCCCTGCTGCTGAATTTTTTATCGGCCATAACCGTGATTTTCGGCGGGGTTTTCGGATTTTTATTGTCGGAAAAAATGGGAGACTCCATGATTTTTCTTTTGCCTTTCGCGGCCGGCAGTTTCATTTATATAGCCTGTTCGGATTTGATACCGGAAATCAAGCATAAAGTCAGCCCGCAGAAATCGCTACTTCATTTCCTCGTCTTCTTATCGGGCATAGCCATTATGTTTCTAATAAAATCACTCTGATGTTTATCGATCTGACGGATGAAAATTTTGAAAAGGAAATTCTCAAGGCGGACAAGCCGCTGTTAGTTGATTTTTGGCTGCCGGGCTGCGGTCCCTGTTTTTTACTGGCGCCGATTTTGGAAAAAATGGTCCAAGAGTTCGAGGGAAGAATAATCTTCGCCAAAGTCAATCTGGACAACGCTCCCTTGACTGCCCAGAAATACGGCATTAACGCGGCTCCGACAATAGTTCTTTTTATGGATGGAAAGCCGGCCGGCGGTTTTCTCGGCTTAAAGCCGGCAGAAGCAATCAGAACTTGGCTGGCAGAAAATTTGCTGCTTCAGGAATATCGGGCCTATGCCGAAAAAAACGGCTTTTCGCTCAATCCGGACAGAAGAATAACGGAAACGATTATCAGGAGTTTATCAGACAGAAAGAAAAAGCTCGGAGAGAAATACTGCCCTTGCCGGAAAATCACCGGCAACCAGGAAGAGGATAAAAAAATCATCTGTCCTTGCGTTTATCATCCTGAAGAAATCGAGCAGCAGGGCAAATGCCTTTGTGGACTATTTGTGAGGAAAATTGTAGAATAATATAAAAGGTCATTTTTAAGCAATAAATAATCGTAAAAAAATGAAGTACGAAGATTTAAAAGGAAAAGCAGTTATTATCACCGGCAGCCGACAAGGTATGGGAAAAGCCGATGCTTTGGCTTTCGCCGAAAACGGCGCCAAAGTAACGGTAGCCGATATTTCTCAAGAAGAATGCCAGCTGGTGGTTGACGAAATCGAGAAAAACGGCGGACAAGGTTTAGCTGTGAAATGCGATGTAAGCAATGGAAAAGAAGTCGAAGAAATGATCAAAAAAACCGTTGAAAAATTCGGCAAAGTGGATATTTTAGTTAACAATGCCGGCATTTGCCAGTTTAAGCCCTTTTTGGAATTAACCGAAGACGAATGGCAGAAAACTTTGGATATCAATTTGAAAGGTTATTTTCTTTGCGCCAAAGCGGCGGCCAAAGAAATGGTCAAGCAAAAATCCGGCGCCATCGTCAACATCGCTTCCGTAGTTATGGGGCAGATAGGCATGGGTATGGCAGGCCTGGCCCATTATTCGGCTTCAAAAGGAGGCATTGCGGCTTTGACTAAAACTCTGGCTCTTGAATTGGCTCCGCATAATATCAGAGTCAATACCATTGCTCCAGGCGCCATTGACACGCCTATGGCTGCTTCGGTCAAAACAGACCCCAAAACATTGGAGCAAACCTTGGCCATGATTCCCATGCGCAGAATGGGCAAGCCGGAAGAAATTGCCAATGCGGTTTTATTTCTGGCTTCCAATGATTCTTCTTACATAACCGGTTCCATAGTTGTGGTTGACGGCGGCTGGCTGGCGCAATAAAATTTATGAAAATCACCGGAAATACGACTTTAGCCGAGATTTTAAAGAAGCCGGGAGCGAAAGAAATTCTGACAAAACATAAGATGCCTTGCTTGACTTGCCCTTTTGCCCAAAATGAGATGGAGGAATTGAGACTTGACGATATTTGTAAAATGTATAATATGGACATAGTTAAAATATTAAAAGGTTTGAATAAAATTAATAAAAAATAATTTTTAAAACACAATAAAAATATGTGGGATAAAAGCACCAAAACAATCGTTTCATCCGTTATCGCCGCGGCCGTAATAATAGCGGCAGCCGTTATTTATGTTAATCAGAAAGGAACAACAGGGCCGGCGGCAACCGGGGAATCGCTTCAGCAAACAGCCGAAGCGACCATAAATTATCTTAATGAGAATCTTTTGTCCCCGGAAATGACCGCTTCTTTGGTTGATGTTTCGGACATAGGAAGCGTTTACAAAATCCGCCTGAAAATTCAAGAAAACGAGTATGATTCTTACATCTCCAAAGACGGCGTATATTTATTTCCCGAGGGTTATAATATGACGGAAAAAGTGGCAGCGGCCGGCGCCGATACTAATACTAATGCTAATGTTAACGTTGAAGTTCCCAAGAGCGACAAACCCGACGTCAAGATTTTCGTCATGAGCTATTGCCCTTACGGTTTGCAGGCGCAAAAGATGTTTTTACCGGTTTACGATTTGCTGAAAAACAAAGCTGAGATGGGAGTTTATTTCGTCAACTATATCATGCACGAAAAACAAGAGATTGACGAAAACCTGAATCAATATTGCATTCAGAAAGAGGAAAACGAAAAATTCAGCGCTTATTTGAGCTGTTTCGTCGTTAGCGGCGATTCGGAGGCCTGCTTTTCGCAAGCCAACATAAATAAGGCGAAAATTTCGGCCTGCGTGGAAAAAACAGACGCCGACTACAAAATTACCAGCCAGTATAACGACAAAAGCACCTGGCTGAGCGGCAGTTATCCGAAATTCGATGTTCATACTGACCTCAATCAAAAATACAGCGTCCAGGGTTCGCCGACCATAGTCATCAACGACACAGTGGTCAATATCAATCCGAGATCTCCGGAAGCATTTAAGCAGGCTATCTGCCAGGCGTTTAACAATGCGCCCGCAGAATGTTCGCAAACTCTTTCCAGCGAATCTCCTGTTGCCGGGCTCGGCGCCGGCACGGCTGCTCCTTTAGCCGGCGGCAGCTGCGAGTAAGATTTAGTTCTATGGTTAAAGTTTATGCTACGCCAACCTGCCCTTACTGTTTTACGCTGAAAGAATTCTTAAGGGAGAATAAGGTGAGTTTCGAAGAAATAGACGTTTCCAAGGATGAAAAAGCCCGGGATTACATGGTGGAAAAAACCGGCAAAATGGAAGTGCCGGTGGTGGAGATAAACGGCGAAATCGTGGAGGGTTTCGACAAGGAAAAAATTTCCAATCTTTTGGGATTGGAATAACGGTAATTTTTATGCAGACAAAAATCGCCATTAACGGCTTCGGTCGGATAGGCAGGCCTGTTTTAAAGAGGATTTTAAACAATCATCCCGATTTGGAAGTGGCGGCCATCAACGATTTAAGCGATACCAAAATATTGGCTCATCTTTTGAAATACGATTCTTCGTACGGCATTTACAATAAAACCGTCAAATTCGGCCAAAACGAGCTTTTGATCGACGGCACTTCCAGAGGCAAAAAAATCAGAGTTTTCCAGGAAACCGATCCTTTAAAACTGCCCTGGCAGGACCTGGGTATAGATATCGTTCTGGAATGTTCAGGAGCTTTTACCGACTACGAGGGAGCGAAAAAACATCTGACTGCCGGCGCCAAGAAAGTTATTATCTCTGCTCCTTCGAAAAATCCGGAAAAAATTCCTTCCTATGTTTTGGGGGTGAATGAAGAGAAATTCGACAAAGAGAAAGATGAAATAATGGATATGGGTTCCTGCACCACCAATTGCCTGGCGCCTGTTGCCAAGATTCTCCATCAGAATTTCGGCATTGTTAAGGGTTTTATGACAACGGTCCACAGCTATACCAACGACCAGCGGATTCTGGATTTGGCTCACAAAGATTTAAGGAGAGCCAGGGCGGCCGCCGTTAACATCATTCCGACCACGACTGGCGCGGCCAAAGCCATCGGCAACGTAATTCCCGAACTGAAAGGCAAATTGGACGGCATTGCTTTAAGAGTCCCCACGCCCACGGTTTCAATCTTGGATTTGATTTGTTCGGTGGAAAAAGAAACAGATGCCCAAGAAGTTAATTATCTCTTTAAAAAAGCAGCCCAGCAGAAAGAATTGAACGGCATTTTGGGTATAGAAGACGCTCTCTTGGTTTCTTCCGATTATAAAGGAAACTCTTTTTCTGCTGTGGTTGATGCCGAATTGACCATGGCCGGGGATAATCTGGTCAAAGTCGTTGCTTGGTACGATAATGAATGGGCTTATGCCTGCCGTTTGGCAGAATTCGCCGAATACGTTGGCAAAAGATTATAATTTTAATTATTGAAATTTAAACAATAACAGGGGATTCGCCCCTGTATTTTGTTTATTTCTGAATTTTTGATATAATTAAACAACATGTTAAAGAAAAATAATCTTTATTATCCGAGCGAAGATTTCAAGAAAAAAGCTCTGGTAAATGACGAGAAAATATATCGGGAAGCAACGGAAGATCCGGTTAAATTCTGGGAAAAAGCGGCCCAGGAGCTTTTTTGGTATGAAAAATGGCAAAAAGCTTTTGAGCATGAACCGCCGTATTTCAAATGGTTTGTCGGCGGGAAAACAAACATCACCGCCAATATTTTTGAGGAAAATCCCAAGGGCTGGGATAAGATTAAGAATAAGACCGCTTTGATCTGGCAGCCGGAACCGGACAAAGAAGCGCCCCGGATTTTAACTTATAAAGAACTGTTTTCTGTTGTCGGCAAATTCGCCAATGCTTTGAAAAAATTGGGAGTGAAGAAAGGGGACAGGGTGGGAATTTATATGCCGATGATTCCCGAAATAATAATCGCCATGCTGGCCTGCGCCAGAATCGGCGCGGTCCACAGCGTGGTTTTTTCCGCTTTCTCGCCCCATGCTTTGCAGATAAGACTGCAGGATACCAAAGCCAAGGTTTTGATAACAGCTGACGGCTATTACCGGAGAGGGCAGGTCATTGATCTGAAGCGGAACGCCGACGAGGGGATCAAAGAAACCGATATTGAAAAAGTCATCGTCGTCAAAAGAACGGCCAATGAAATTTCCTGGCAGGAAAACCGCGATTTATGGTTTGAAGAAATAATCAAAGAAGAAAAAGAAGAATGCCCGGCTGAAGTGATGGAGGCGGAAGATCCTTTTTTCATACTTTACACCTCCGGCTCGACCGGCAAACCCAAGGGTTGCGTCCATACTTGCGGCGGCTACGCTGTCCAGGCGAAAATCACTGGCCACTGGATATTCGATTTTCATGATGACGACATTCTCTGGTGCACTTCCGACCCGGGCTGGATTACTGGCCACACTTACACGATTTATTCGCCTTTATTGAACGGTATTACCGCTTTGATGTTCGAAGGCGCTCCAGATTGGCCATCGACTGACCGCTGGGCGCGGATTATCGAAGAACACAAGGTAACTATTTTTTATACTGCGCCGACAGCCATCAGAATGTTTGAAAAAAACGGCCTGGAGATTCTGAAAGGCCATGAATTCAATAGTTTGCGCCTGCTGGGTTCAGTGGGAGAGCCGATTGACGAAGCTGCCTGGCAGTGGTTTTTTGAAAAAATCGGCAGAAGCAAATGTCCGTTGGTTGATACTTGGTGGCAGACGGAAACCGGAGGGATTTTAATAACTTCTCTGCCGGGTATCGGACCTTTCAAGCCGGCTTTTACCGGTTTGCCTTTTCCCGGAGTAAAAATCGACATTCTCGATGATAAAGGAAAATCATGTCAGCCGGGGAATCAGGGTAATTTGGTTATCCTGCCGCCGTTTTCTCCCGGCATGTTCAGGGGAATTTACAAGAATCCTTCAAAATATCTGGAAACTTACTGGAGCCAGTACGGCCATAATGTTTATTTCACTTCGGACGGCGCCCTGGCGGACGAAAACGGCTTGGTCAGGATTATCGGCCGGGTGGATGACGTCATTAAGATGGCCGGCCACAGATTAAGCACCGGCGAATTGGAAGAAGCGGTCAACCTGCATTTGGATATTACCGAATGCGCGGTCATAGGAATTCATGACGAGATAAAGGGAGAAGTACCGGCGGTTTTTCTGGTCTACTCGGGGGAAAAGCCGGCCGCGGAAATAAAAACGGAAATAAGAGAACTGATTAAAAAAGAAATCGGGCCGATCGCCCTGCCCAAGGAAATTTATCTGGTCGAAGATTTACCCAAAACCCGTTCCGGGAAAATCATGCGCCGGATTTTGAAGAAACTGTTCACCGGAGAAGAACTCGGCGATTTGTCCACTTTGTCCAATCCTGAAAGTGTTGATAAAATTAAGAAAATATTGACGGAAAATGCGGGGAAAAATTCTTAAAGAAAAAATTCCCATTGAGGTGTCGGCGCGGCATATCCACTTATCTCAGAAAGACTTGGAGGTACTTTTCGGCAAAAGATATAAATTAAAAAAACTGAGAAATCTTTTTCAGCCCGGTGAATTCGCCGCCGAAGAAATTTTGGAAGTCAGAGGCGATTCCGGTAAAAGCTTGAATTTCAGGGTATTGGGGCCTGTCCGCAAAGAAACCCAAGTGGAATTATCCAAGACCGATGCCATTTTATTGGGGATAAAGCCTCCGGTCAGGGATTCGGGCGACCTTAAAGGAACGCCGGCCGCCACTTTAGTCGGTCCGAAAGGGAAAATTAAGATTAGACGGGGAGTAATCAACAATTGGCGGCACATTCATTCCGATTTCAAAAAAGCCGAAAAATTGGGTTTGAAAGACAAAATGTCGGTTTCAGTCGAAGTGAACGGTCTCTGCGCTTTGACTTTCCATAACGTCAAAGTCCGCCTGGGAAAGAAATCGCGGTTTTGCCTGCATCTTGATACTGACGAAGGAAACGCAGCCAATATACAGACCAAAGGAGAAGGTGAAATTGTCGAAATGCATTTTAAAAAGGTCGCCGATGAATAAATAAAAGCAGATATTTTCAAAAATATGAAAATTAAAGTTTTCGTTGAAATTCCGAAATTTTCCAAACAGAAGTTCGAATTTGACGAGGAAATACAGCAGATAAAATTGGACAGGACCCTTCATGGCCCGATGTATTTTCCTTTTGAATACGGATTTATTCTGGCCACCAGGGGCGAAGACGGAGATCCGTTGGACTGCGTTTTGCTTTCTTCTTTTCCGACTTTTCCCGGCTGCCTTGTCGAAGCCGAAGTGATCGGCGTTTTGGAGATGGAGGACGAAGCCGGCATTGACCATAAAATTTTGGCCAGGCCAGCGGAAAAGATCGATCCGAGATTTAAAGGAATAGATAATATCGACGATTTACCGGAGCACCAGAAAGCGGAAATAAGGGAATTTTTCGAGAATTACAAGAATTTGGAGCCGGAAAAATGGGTCAAACTCAAAGGATTCAAAGACAAAAAAACGGCTGAAGAAATGATTACCAAGGCCGTGGAAAAGGAAAAAACAAAATAAAAATGATTGAGAAATCCGAAAAATTCGTTCTTTGGCTAAAGGAACTGTCAAAAAAAGACATTCCTTTAGTCGGCGGCAAGAATGCCTCTTTGGGCGAGATGTTCAACCAATTGTCCGGCCAGGGCATCAATGTTCCGGACGGTTTTGCTTTGACTTCCGCCGCTTATTGGCATTTCTTGGAAGAAAATAATTTGGTCAGCAAATTGAAAGGAATTTTCGCCAACTTCAAGCCAGCCAGCATTAAAAGCTTGCAGCAAACTGGTCAACAGGCCAGAAAGCTCGTTTTGGCAGCCAGGCTTCCCGATGATTTAAAAAAAGAAATCATCAAGGCTTATCAGGGGTTGGAGAAGAAATACGGGAAGAACTGCGGGGTGGCGGTCAGGTCTTCCGGCGTGGCCGAAGACGCCCCCAAAGATTCTTTCGCCGGCCAGTTCGAAACTTTTTTAAACGTCAAAGCAAAAGAAGAGCTGCTGGCTGCGGTTAAAAAATGTCTGGCTTCGTCTTTTAGCGACAGGGTAATTGCCTATCGGGACGAGAAGAAAATTTCCCATTTGGAGTTCGCCCTTTCTATCGGCGTCCAGAAGATGGTCGGTTCGGATACGGCCTGCTCCGGGATAATATTCACCCTGGATACGGAAACCGGCTTTCCGGACGTGGTCCTGGTAAGCTCGGTTTTCGGAGTGGGAGAAATGATCGTTCAGGGGAAAATCACTCCGGACGAGTTTTATGTGCACAAACCAACTTTGGCCAAGGGTTTTAAGTCGATAATCCTTAAAAACCTGGGCAGGAAAACGAAAAAATACGTTTTTGCCCGGAACGGCGGCATAAAAGAAATCCAGGTGGCGGAAAAAGACCAGCTTAAGTTTTCTTTGACTGACGAAGAAATTCTGACCTTGGCCAAATGGGCGGTGGCCATTGAAAAACATTACGCTAAGGCCCAGGACATCGAGTGGGCCAAAGACGGCCAGACTGGACAGCTTTTTATCGTTCAATCCAGGCCGGAAACAGTGCAGAGTCAGAAGAAGATTTCCTCTTATCATGAATATGAGATAAAAACTAAGAAAAAACCGATTCTGACCGGCACAGCCATCGGCGACAAAATCAATCAAGGCAAGGTCAGGATAATCACCGACGTCTCAAAAATATCCCAATTCCGGAAAGGGGAAGTTTTGGTCACCAGAATGACGGATCCGGACTGGGTGCCGGTTATGAGATTGGCTTCAGCCATTGTTACCGAAGAAGGAGGCAAAACCTGCCATGCGGCGATTATCGGCCGGGAACTGGGAGTAACAGCCATTGTCGGCGCGAAAAAGGCGACCGAAATTTTAAAAACCGGACAATTGATAACCGTGGACTGCACTCAGGGATTGAACGGCAGAATTTATCTCGGCAGCGTTCCGTTCAGAGTCAGAAAATACGATTTAAAGAAAATCCCCAAACTTAAGACAAAGATAATGGTTAACATCGGTGCGCCGGAGATCGCTTTCAAAACTTCTTTTCTGCCGACGGACGGAGTGGGTTTGGCCCGGGAGGAATTCATCATCGCCGAGAAAGTCAGAGTCCATCCTTTGGCGCTTTATCACTATAAAACTCTTAAAAACGGGAAAATAAAAAAAGAGATAGAAAAATTGACCATTGAACATAAAGATAAAAAAGAATTCTTCATTAAAGAATTGGCTGAAGGCGTTGCCCAAATAGCTTCGGCTTTTTGGCCCAAAGAAGTCATTGTCCGCTTTTCCGATTTCAAATCGAACGAATATAAAAATCTGATCGGCGGCGAATTGTTCGAAGAAGAAGAAAAAAATCCCATGCTGGGTTTCCGGGGAGCCAGCCGCTATCTGGACAAGGATTTCCAGCCGGCTTTTAATATGGAATGCCAGTCGATTAAAAGGTGCCGGGAAATTTTCGGCTTGGAAAATATTTCAGTCATGGTTCCTTTCTGCCGCACTCCGGCAGAAGGCAGAGCGGTTATCGAGCTGATGAAAAAATTCGGCTTGAGAAAAGGCGCTAAAAATTTGAAGGTTTACGTTATGGCGGAAATTCCTTCCAATGTCGTTCTGGCCGATGAATTCTTGAAGATTTTCGACGGCTATTCCATCGGCAGCAACGATCTGGCCCAGTTGGTTCTGGGTCTGGACAGAGATAACGCCAAAATAGCTTACATCGGCGATGAAAGAAACGCGGCCGTCAAGGAAATGATTAAAAAAATAATCAAAACCTGCCGGGAGAAAAAGAAATACTGCGGCATTTGCGGCCAGGGTCCGAGCGACGATTTTGAATTTGCCGAATTCCTGGTTAAAGAGGGGATTGAGTCAATATCTTTGAATCCGGACGCGGTTATCAAAACGATTTTGAACCTTGCTAAAAGCAGAACCAATTAACAATAAAATCAAGATGCCAAAAAGGCGGGAAAAAAGTTTCACTCTGATTGAACTTTTAGTAGTTATTGCCCTTATCGGCCTGCTGTCTTCTATTATTTTCGTTAGTTTGAAAGAAATTAGGGAAAGAGCGAAAATCGCCAAAATGGAATCAGATCTTTCTTTGATACTGCGCGCCGTTTTGATGGCAAGGCACGACCAAGACAAGGTTTTAAGATATATCACCGGCAGCGGCTGCTCGGCTTGCTCCTGCTATAGTCCGGCGGAATGCGATTATCAGTGCGAGGCCTGCAGGATCAGAATGGAAACCACTCTCCAGAATTTGGGTCTTCCCGGCGCCATACTTGATCCTTGGGGAAAGTATTACGTTATCGATGAGAACGAATTGGAATTTTCCGAAAATCCTTGCCGGATAGACAGTATAACTTGTGCCGGACACAAATCGATTTCCATACCGTTTTACTCCAGTCAGTGTCTTTTTCAATAATAAAAATCAAATAAGAACCAAATATGTTTGATATTATCACTTTCGGTTCAGCCACCAGGGACATTTTCCTCAAATCAAAGGATTTTAAGGTGGCCGGGCAAAAAAAATCTTTTACGGACCGCGGTTTCTCTTTATCTTTGGGTTTAAAGATAAATGTTGACGGCATTTATTTTTACAGCGGCGGCGGCGGGACCAATACAGCGGCGACTTTCGTAAAACAGGGATTTAAAACCGCTTTTTGCGGTTTGGTGGGCAAAGATGAAGCCGGCGAAAAAATAATCAAAGAACTGAAAGAAAGGGGCATTAACAGCGGATTCGTTTCAACGACCGGCAAAAAACCGACCAATCATTCGATTATTTTAAGTCTTAACGGCAGGGAGAGAACGATTCTGGCCTATCGTGGAGCTTCCGGAGAACTGTCTAAAAAAGATATTCCTTGGCAGAAGCTCAAAGCAAAGTGGCTCTATCTGGCCCCTCTTTCCGGCCGAGCGGTTCCGCTTTTTGAAGATTTGGTTGATTTCGCCAAAAAGAAAAAAATGAAAATTGCGGCCAATCCGGGCAATTCCCAGCTTTCTCTGCCGGAAAAGAAACTAACCGGAATTCTTAAGAAAATCGATGTTTTGATTTTAAACCAAGAAGAGGCCTCTTTGCTGGCCGGCTTGCCCGCCAATAAAGAAAAAGAAATTTTCAGAAAGATTGACGAGCTTTGTCCCGGCATAGCCATTATGACTAAAGGTCCGGCCGGAGCAGTAGTTTCCGACGGCCAATACCTTTACCGGGCCCCGGCCCTAAAAACAAAAGAGATTGAAGTGACCGGAGCCGGCGATTCTTTCGCTTCGGGATTCGTTTCAGGCCTGATTAAAAAGAACGGCGATGTGGAATACGCCGTCCAACTGGCCGTGGCCAATGCTTCCGCTTGTCTCAAGAAAATCGGGGCGAAAAACGGACTGCTGTCTGCCGGCCGAAAATTTAAAAAAGTTAGAGTGGCGAAAGAAAAACTTTTGCCGGACAATCTATGACCATCAAAAATTTTTTAAAGAAAGCTCAAAAAGAACAGTGGGCGATCGGCCAGTTCAATATCTCGAATCTCGAAGCCTTCAGGGCCGTCATGCAGGCCGCCGCCAATTTGAAATCTCCGGTCATTATCGGCACTTCCGAGAATGAAAGCAGGTTCATCGGTCTGAAACAGGCGGTTTGTTTGAGCCGGGCTTTTCAGGAGGAATTCCGGGTGCCGGTCTTTCTGAATCTTGACCACGGCAAAAGTTTCGAGTATATTAAAAAAGCGGTTGAAGCCGGCTATCCGGCCGTTCATTTCGACGGCTCAGGCCTGCCCCTGGAAAAAAATATTGAGATTACTAAAAAAGTGGTGGTTTACGCTCGAAAGAAAAATGTGCTGGTTGAAGGCGAGGTCGGAGTAATTGGCGGAAAATTGACCGATCCCCACGAGACTCAGAAATTTATTAAAGAAACGAAGGTGGATATATTGGCAATCAATGTCGGTACCATTCATGGAATAAGAAAATCGGGAAAGAATCCGCCGATAAATCTTCAAAGATTGGAAGAAATCAAAAAGAAAATTGGAGATATGCCCTTGGTTCTTCACGGCGGATCGGGCACTTCGGACAAAGACATTAAATCAGCTATAAAGCTGGGAATTGTAAAAATCAACATCAATACTGAATTAAGGGCCGCTTACACGAAAGCTTTAAGGAACGAACTTGGAAGAAAAGCCGGAGAAATCGTCCCTTATAAATATCTGCCAACAGCGGTTTCGGCGGTTCAGAAAGCAGTCGAGGAAAAAATTAAATTATTCACACAAGCGAAGCGTGGTAAATAAATATGATTGAACTTAAAGCGAAAATTAGAGAAGAGACCGGGAAAAAAACAAGAAAAATCAGGGAAAAAGGAATAATTCCCGCGGTTTTATACGGCCCTAAAATAAAAAACCTTTCTTTGTCGGTCGATTTGAAAGAATTTGAAAGGATCTTCAAACAAGCCGGGGAAAGCTCTTTAATCCAGCTTGAAGCGGACAATAAAAAATTCCTGGTGCTGATCCATGCTGTTGAGATCGACGCCATTGCCCAAAAACCGATTCATATTGATTTTTACCAGCCGAGACTGGACGAAGAAATCACGGTAAGTGTGCCTTTGGTTTTCGAGGGCGAAGCGCCGGCCGTCAAAGATCTCGGAGGGACTTTGGTCAGGAATATCCATGAATTGGAAGTCAAAGCTCTGCCCCAGAATCTTCCCCATGAAATCAAAGTGGATATCAGCGGTTTGAAAACTTTTGAAGACGATATTTTAGTCAAAGATCTGATTGTGCCCAAAGAGGTGAAGATTCTCAAAGAGCCCGATGAAACCGTCGTCTTTGTCGCTGAGCCGGAAAAAGTGGAGGAAGAATTAGCCAAGCCGGTTGAAGAAAAAGTGGAAGAAGTTGAAAAAGTGGAAGAAAAGAAACCTGTTGAAGAAGCTGAAGCCGGCGAGGAAGAAGAAAAATAAACCAAAGTGAGCGTGTTCCACAAAGCAAATTTCCATAAATTCCTCATTTTTATTTTGTTATCGGCTTTAATATTGCCGGGATTTTTGATTTCCCCAGCCGGACTGGAGACGAGGGTTTTCGCCCAAGAGGACTGCGTGACCAAAGAAGAATGCGAGGCCCTGCTGAAAAAATGGGAAGAAGAAATCAAAAAATTGGAAGGGGTTATCGGCAAAACCGAACAGGAGAAAAAGACGCTGCAAAACCGGATAAGCTCTCTCAGATCAGCTATCCAAAAACTTGACCTGCAAATCCAGCAGGGCAACGTGATGATAAAGGACTTAAGTTATCAAATAGGAGACACTGAAAGTTCGATAGAGCAGACGTCTTTGAAAATAGAAGATTTGAAGGGCAAATTAGCAGTCATTTTGCAGACAATCTACGAAGAAGACCAGAGTTCAATCGTTGAAGTTCTATTTTCCAACGACAATTTGTCAGATTTTTTCGACAATCTGATGGCTCTGGAAAGCTTAAATCTGAAAAGCCGGGAATTCTTGGGAGAAATCAAAGCCCTCAAACTAACTTTGGGAGAGCAGAAACAGTCCCTTGATACTGAAAAAGGAGATTTAGAAAAAGTCGTTAAAATGCAGACTTTACAGAAACAGGAAAGCCAGACAACCAGAAGTGAACAGGAAAAATTGCTGCAAATGACGGAAACCCAGTATCAGCAGTATCTTAAAGAAAAAACAGTAGCCGAGAAAGCGGCGGCCGAAATCAGGGCGAGAATCTTTGAATTGGTCGGAGTTCCGGAAGCTCCGACTTTCGGAGAAGCTTACGATATCGCCAAATACGTCGAAGGGCTTACCGGAGTCAGACCGGCTCTTTTATTGGCGGTTTTAACCCAAGAATCGAATCTTGGAAAAAACGTCGGCCAGTGTTATCTGACGAATCTGCAGACAGGAGCCGGAGTGAATATCAGGACCGGCGCTGCTCTCAACAATGTAATGAAGCCAATGGGATTGGCGGGAAGAAAAGGGGACACAGATAGTTTTGTTCTTATTACCAGCGAATTGGGCAGAAAATGGAACGAAACTCCGGTTTCCTGCCCCATACCGAGCGTTGGGGGATACGGCGGAGCCATGGGTCCGGCGCAGTTCATACCAACGACTTGGATGGCATATAGGAATAAGGTGGCCAATATAATCGGCAAAGCTCCAGACCCCTGGAGCATAAAAGACGCTTTTATCGCCGCCGCCTTATATCTGGCTGATTACGGAGCAGCCAAAAGGACTTATAACGGTGAATGGAGAGCGGCTATGATTTATTTTTCCGGCACCACCAATACGAAATACAGATTTTACGGCGATTCTGTTATGAGCATTGCCAGCCGGCTTGAGAGCGATATCAAGCAGATTGAAGCTTCTCAATAACAGGATCCAACTTTCCTTCCATGATTTCTTCCAGATTATGGAAGCTTTTTTTTATCCGGTGGTCAGTTAACCTGTTTTGGGGAAAATTATAGGTTCTGATTTTTTCCGACCGGTCAGCCGTGCCTATCTGCGTTTTTCTTTTGTCTTTTATTTTTGTTTCTTCTTCCGTGATTTTCTTTTCTAGCATTTTCGCTTCCAGAATCGACATGGCGTTTTCCTTGTTTTGCTGCAAGCTTCTTTCGGTTTGGGAGGTGACCACGGTGTTTGTCGGCAGATGGGTGATTCTGACGGCCGTCATTCTCTTATTGACATACTGGCCGCCCGGACCCGATGCTTTGTAAGTGTCGGTTTTCAAATCGCGGGGGTTAATGCTGATTTTTCCTTTTTGAGGCTTAGCCAGGACAGCCACCGAAGCGGTTGAAGTGTGGACTCTGCCGGATTTTTCAGTGGTCGGGATCCGTTGGACGCGGTGGACGCCGGCTTCATTTTTCATTAAACCCCAGATATTTTCTTTGCCATTGGTTTTGATTTCAAAGACAATTTCTTTGAAACCGCCAAGTTCAGCCGGCCGGGAATCAAGGGTTTTTTGCTGCCAGCCTTTCAATTGGGAATATTTCAAATACATTCTGAACAGATCCGCGGCAAAAAGAGCAGCTTCTTCTCCGCCGGCGCCGGCTCTGATTTCAACGATGATCGCTTTCGGCCCGGCCGGCGCCGCGGTTTCTGAAGACATTCTTTGCATTTCTTCCTCAAGATTTTTCAATTTTTCAGTCAATTGGATTATTTCCGTTTCAGCCAAAGAGGAGAGCTCCGCATCCTCGCCGGATTTCAAAATCACCTTGTTTTCTTCAATTTTGTTTTTCAAGTCCTCGATTTCTTTTTCTTTTTCAATGATTTTTTCAAGGAAACTTTTTCTTTTTGAGAGCTCTTCGAATTTTTCCCAATCGGAAATCAGCTCGGGGTCGCCGAGTTTTTCCAAAATAGTTTGATATTCCTTTTTGACGTTTTCAAGGTCCGGCATTTTACCTCTTTGCCTTCCGTTTTCCTTTCAGGTTTTCTTTTTTAGCCAATCTTTTCTTGAATTTCTGAACCCGGCCCATGGTATCCATGCTTTTTTCTTTGCCGGTGTAAAAAGGATGGCAGGCTGAACAAACTTCCACTTCGATGAATTCTTTAGTAGAACCAACCGTAAAAACGTTGCCGCAAGCGCATTTGGCTTTGGCATCGGGATAATATTTGGGATGGATGTCTTTTTTCGCCATGATTTTTTCGTCTGTTTTAATCTATCACAAAATAAATTATTAGGCAACCTCTTGTCATATTTTTTCCTTGTGTTATATTTAAAAATATGACGGAAACCAAAAAGAAAACCAAGGAGCCGGATTTCGGCATAGACGTCGAGGAAATGGCTCAGGTAGGCCTTCACTTCGGCCATAAAACTTCCAAAATTCATCCCAAGATGAAGCCTTATCTGTTTGGAGCGAGAAATGCGATTCACATCATAGATTTGGAAAAAACCGCGGAAAAGTTTAAAGAGGCCTTAAATTTCATCAGACAGCTGATTTCGGAAAATAAAGTTTTGCTTCTGATAGGAACGAAAGTGCAGATAAAAGAAATGGTCAAATCAACGGCCAAAGAATGCGATTTGCCTTACGTTTCTGAACGTTGGCTGGGCGGAACTTTCACCAATTTTGAAACAATCAGAAAAAGAATCGATTATTTCAAGGATTTGGAAAAAAAGAAAGCTGCCGGCGAACTGGAAAAATACACGAAAAAGGAGAGGGCCGAGATAGACAAGAAATTGAAAGAACTTGAAATAAAAGTGGGCGGCATAAAAAATTTGGCGGGTTTTCCCGAGGCTGTTTTCGTTTTGGACGTAAGAAAGGACTTCTTGGCCGTGAAAGAGGCAAGAAAGAAAGAAATTAAAATCATCGCCCTGACCGACACCAATTCCGACCCGAGCCTGGCTGATTATCCCATACCGGCCAATGACGACGCCGTGTCTTCCGTCAAATATATTTTGGAAAAAGTCAAAGAAGTCGTTTTAAAAGCGAAACCAAAAGCGAAATAATTTTCGTATCTTGTTATTTATGACCGTCACCATAGACCAGATTAAGCAATTAAGGGAAGAAACAGCTGTTTCCGTCCAAGACTGCAAAAAAGCCCTTTTGGAAGCTGCCGGCGATTTGAAAAAAGCCAAAGAAATCCTAAAAGAATGGGGCAGGGATTTGGCCGTAAAAAAAGCCGGCCGGGGAACGGAACAGGGAATCATCACCAGCTACATTCATCCCAACAAGAAAATAGGCGTTCTTTTGGAATTGGCCTGCGAAACCGATTTTGTCGCCAAATCGCAGGATTTCCAGAATCTGTCCCATGAACTTTGCCTGCAGCTGGCCGCCACCAGGGAAGAGATTCCGTTTTTGGAACAGCCTTGGATAAAAGACCAAGGGAAAACCATCAAAGACCTAGTCAGCGATTACATTTCAAAAACAGGGGAGAATATCGTCGTCAAAAGATTTGCCAGATACGAGATATAATTATTTATGTTCGGACTCGTTGTTCTGATTATTTTAATCGCCAGCTTAACCGGAATGGGTATCATTATTTTCAGAAATATGCCCACTCTTTTGGAATTGTCTGAGACTGTTCCCGTCAAGATTGACTGGAAGAGCCGATTGACAAAAGTTAAAAATTCCTCGCCCTTGAAGAACTTTTCCTTTGAAATTTTTCTCCAAAAAATCCTTTCCAAAGTCAGAATTTTAACCTTGAAAACAGACAGCAAAACTTCCAGCTGGCTGCAAGAACTGAGGGCCAAAGCCAGCAAAAAGAAATTCGAAGAAAACAGGGATTATTGGCGGAAAGTAAGGAGTTCGACGAAAAAATAAAAAGGTTTTAAACGGACCCGGGCCGGGATAGCTCAGTGGTAGAGCAACAGTTTTGTAAACTGTGGGTCGTGGGTTCAAATCCCTCTCCCGGCTTTTGATTCTTTGTTATGGAGTTTAGCCAGGCGATGAAATAAATTTCATCTTCGTCGGCTCTTGACAGATTTTTTAAAACAAACTAAAATTAAACTCAGAATAAATTATAAATAGATATATGGCAGAAAAGAAAAAGAAAAAGAAATCAAGCTGTTGCGGTTGTAATTGAAGAAAGTTGGAAAAACAGAAAGAAACTGAAAGTCAGGAATTCTTTCCTGGTTTTTTAATTCTTGTAGGATTGGGCGAAGAACCTTAAAAATTGAATAACGAAACAAATAAATTCAGCATTAAATATCAGTTATTTTAAGTTGTTCCGAATCTATTCACCGCGTACTTAAGTTTTTTAGGTACTGCGGTAAATTTTGAGAGTTTGATCCTAGCTCAGGATGAATGCTGGCGGCGTGGATAAGGCATGCAAGTCAAGGGGGTCGTCGCAAGACGGCAACCGGCAGACGGGTTAGTAACAC
This sequence comes from Patescibacteria group bacterium, assembly GCA_035529635.1. GTDB lineage: Bacteria > Patescibacteriota > Minisyncoccia > Minisyncoccales > RBG-13-42-11 > DATKWJ01. The sequence continues at coordinate 3,881 of DATKWJ010000003.1, read as the reverse complement.
GTAGATACAAACCCTTTACACAGGCATAACTCGGAGAAATCCGAGCTAATTCCTGATGGTCCCTGAGAGTAATCAAAGGGTAAAGATATGGGCAACCATGTCGGTAGAGGATTGGTCTGCGTTCCATCAGCTAGTTGGTAGGGTAACGGCCTACCAAGGCTATGACGGATAGGCGGTGTGAGAGCATGATCGCCAACAATGGGACTGAAACATGGCCCATACTCCTACGGGAGGCAGCAGTCGAGAATATTGGTCAATGGGGGAAACCCTGAACCAGCGACGCCGCGTGCTCGAAGAAGTCCTTCGGGATGTAAAGAGCTTTTCTCAGGGATGAATCTTTGGATGACAGTACCTGAGGAATAAGGGGTGACTAAACTCGTGCCAGCAGTAGCGGTAATACGAGTGCCCCAAGCATTATCCGGATTTATTGGGCGTAAAGGGTCTGTAGGCGGTTTGGTAAGTCTTCGGTTAAAGGTCCAGGGCTCAACCTTGGGAATGCCGAAGATACTGCCAGACTGGAGGGCGCTAGAGGTTGGAGGAACGGTCGGTGTAGGGGTGAAATCCGTTGATATCGACCGGAACCCTAAATGCGAAGGCATCCAACTGGGGCGACCCTGACGCTGAGAGACGAAAGCGTAGGTAGCAAAAAGGATTAGATACCCTTGTAGTCTACGCTGTAAACGATGGACACTGGCTATTTGAAGTGTCGACCCTTCAAGTGGCGTAGCTAACGCGTTAAGTGTCCCGCCTGGGAAGTACGGCCGCAAGGCTAAAACTCAAAGGAATAGACGGGGATTCACACAAGCGGTGGACCATGTGGCTTAATTCGACAACAAGCGAAGAACCTTACCAGGGTTTGACAGGCTAATGAAACCCTGATGAAAGTCAGGACTACCCACAAGGACATTAGCTCAGGTGCTGCACGGCTGTCGTCAGCTCGTACTTTGAAGCGTATGCTTAAGTGCAACAACGAGCGCAACCCTTATTCTGCGTTATAAGTGTCGCGGAAAACTGCCTGGGACAACCAGGAGGAAGGTGGGGATGACGCCAAGTCAGCGTGGCCCTTTGATACTCTGGGCTGCACACGTGGTACAATGGAACCGACAATGGGTTGCCAAAGCGCAAGCTGGAGCTAATCCCAACAAACGGTTCCCCAGTTCGGATTGAGGTCTGCAACTCGACCTCATGAAGCCGGAATCGCTAGTAATCGCGCATCAGCCACGGCGCGATGAATACGTTCCTGAATCTTGTACTCACCGCCCGTCACACCAGGAGAGTTGGTAATACCCGAAATATCTCGCAAGAGGTCCTAAGGTAAGATCAGCGATAAAGGTGAAGTCGTTAGAGTAATCTACTTGTTGCGACTCCCGAAAAGTAATTTTCGGGAAAAAACTTGGCTATATGCTGGAACATCTGTGTATCTGGAGCTACGCATGCTAAAATAGTATAATATGCGTGAAAAAGCTTCCAGTGCAGACAATCAGCAGGGAAGTCGCCGTAGCGGCGACCCCTCAGAGACTATACGCCGAGCTCCATCGAAATTCACTCAAAGAAGCTAAAGCTTCTTTTCGACCTTCGTCCCGTTATGCGGGACTCGGTGGATGATGATATAGTCCATGCTCTATAGCGATATAGGGAAGAACATGAACAAGGCACGGGTAGCGGAAGCTGTCCGTGGATCACTACATTTCTAATTTTTTAAATTAGAAAAATGAGTGTCGGCTGAAATTGAAAAGTGAGAATTCTCTTTTTAATTTCAAGGTGCTGGCCAGCGTACCTGAAAGGCTGGCCTTCGGAACAACTTTAAGCAACTGATAGCAAAAAAAACGCGATACTTGTCGCGTTTTTTTGTTATTTTCTTTTTTTATTTTTGTTATAATAAAATTATAGTATAATGAAGACGATAAGAAACAGCAGGCGATATTATAATGACGAGCATTGATTTTAAAAAATTTTTTAAATTTCTTTTTGTTTTTTTGATTATCTTCAGCTGGATTTTTTCCGGCTGGCCGCCTATTTGGCTAAATCCGCCGATTCCGCCGAAAATTCAGGAGGTGCGGGCAGCGCCGATTGTTATTTATATCACCGACACGGCTTCAACCAGCTGGACTGTTCCCAGCAACTGGAATCCGAACAGCAATACTATTGAAGTTATCGGCGGAGGCGGAGGCGGAGTAAACGGCTTATCTGGTAATCCCAGTGCCGGCGGCGGAGGAGGGGCTTCTGGCGCCTATGCCATAAAAAACGATCTTTCGCTTACACCGGATAGCTCGGTAACAATCAAAATTGGTACAGCTGGCGGAGTGGCCACTGCAGGAGGCGACACTTATTTTAACGCCGCAACTTGTGCGGATTCTTCTGTTTGCGGAAAAGGAGGCGGCGGCGCTTCGGGAAGCACAGGAGGTTCCGCCCAAGCCGGTTCAGTGGGCAATACGATTTATGCTGGAAGAAACGGCGGTAACGGCGGCGGCGCTTCGGCTCAAGTTGGCGGCGGAGGCGGCGGAGGAGCTGGCGGAAGCGGACCTTATGGTCAGGGTAATGTAGGTTCCGCGGGTTCGGGTACAACTGGAGGAGCCGGAGGTTCAGGTGGTCCCAGTGGTGGCGGCACAGGCGGCACTGCTAACGGCGGGGTAGGCGGTAATGGAACTGAATGGCAGGTGAGTCCTGCTTACGGTTCCGGCGGCGGAGGCGGTGGCGGGCAGGGCGGAACTGGCAGAAACGTCAGCGGAACTAATGGAGGAGCGAGCGGAACTTATGGCGCAGGCGGCGCAGGAGGTGGCGGAGCTGGCGGAGGAAGTGCCAGTCCCGGAGCAGGCACGGCTGGCAAACAGGGTTTGATAGTTATCACCTACACGCCGGCTGTGACAACTATTGCCAAACAAGGCAGCCAGGTTGGGACTTTATATATAAACACTGCTGACAATCATATCGGCGGCGCCTTTACTTTTCAAGCAAATATAGGCACTGTTAATGTCACTTCAATCACCCTGACTGAAACCGGTACGGTAACTGCCGACGATAATCTCAACAACGCCGAACTTTTTTACGAAACCGCCGGCACCTGCACTTACGATGGCGATGAAACTCAATTCAGCACAACGCAGAGTTTCAGCGGAGAAGAGGCGGTTTTTAACAGCGATACCATGGTAGTGGGTACTTCGCAGGTCTGTCTTTATATTGTTCTGGATATTGGTTCTGAAGCAGGCGAAGGTGAAACAATAAGTATTGAAATCAACTCGTCGAGCGATGTGACGGTTTCAAGTGGCACGATTGGCGGCGATTTTCCCGTCAATCTTGGAGAAAGCACGATTCAACAGCAGCCGCCAGTATCGCTTGACCAATATGCTTATCGCTGGCGGAACGACAATGGCGGCGAAGGCGTTGCTTGGTACGACGCCGGCTGGCCTTACAGGAAACTCGTGCCCGTGGTCAATTCAACTTCAACTTTAACCAATTATCAGGCCAAAATAATCGTGGCAAATTCCACGGGCGGCAACGTTACTTGCGGCGGCAACTGCCAGCCCGATTTTGACGATGTTTTTTTTACGGCAGATGATGGAATAACCCCTTTGGCTTTTTGGCGGGAATCCTACATAGCTTCGGCTACTTCCACTTTTTGGGTGAAAATTCCTTCTTTGCCGGAATTGTCTACTGTTAATATTTTTATGTATTACGGCAACGGAGATGCATCCACTGCTGGCGACGGCAATAGTACCTTCGAGCTTTTTGACCATTTTGAAGGAACCGAGTTGGATCCGTTGAAATGGTATGAATGCGACAACGGACCGCAAAGCGTGGCTAACAGCGAAATGGAATTGCGCGCCACGGTGACGGCCGGAGAAAGAGGTCTTGTTTACAGCAATTCAACAACTTTTACGGTT
>DATKWJ010000002.1:0-9748 GCA_035529635.1 Patescibacteria group bacterium | reverse complement strand
AAAATGCCGGTAGGCGTAAAAAAATAATCCCCTTTTCTCTGCGGATTGCCGGTGGAAATTTTATCTCTGCCGATTTCAACAATTTCTTTGTTTTCATGGTCAAAGAAACAAACGAAAATCAGCTGACGTTTCGGTTCCCTGTCCGCGTACAAAAAATACTGGCTTTTATTGATGCCGGCTGCCGCAAATCTACTCAAAACGTCCTGAAAAATCCCATTCCGATAAGCCGGTTCGACCTCAACGACATTTCCGATTCTTCCAGTAAACTCTTGCCGGAGCATTCTTATCTCTTCTTTTTTCAGAGACAAATATTCTCCGGAAACCTTTCCGGTTGAAAGAAATAAAAACAGCAAAATCAAAGCCGCTGTCTTTTCCGATTTGAACATTGTTTTCCTCCTTGCCCAATTTTTAAAAAACTAACCAATTTTCCGTCTTATTTTTTAACCAGTTTCCCTTCTTCCGTCATCAGGCCATTCAATATCTGGATGGCGCTGACGGATTTTCCGTTCTCCGCCAGAACAAACTTGATTCTGACGATTTTCATCGGCTTCCTGTTTATTTTCCGGCGCTTTCTATTAATCAGCTGGGCTGTCTTATAAGTTGCCGGAGAAACCACGATATAATCAAAATCCTCTTTCAAAGTAGGCCCGAATTTGTCTTCTATCTTTATTATTTTAAATCCGCTTTTCAGTTCTTTTTTTATGAATTTTTCCAATTCCCTTTTCCTGTTTTGAAAATTCCTGACTTTCCTTTTCTTGGTCTTTTCCGCCATCCTGTTCGAAGTCAAACCGATGGTCACTTTGCCCAAACTAAAAGCCCTTTTTAAGAGCGATTTGTGTCCGGCGTGCAGAACATCGAAAGTTCCGCCGATAATGACTTTGTTCTTCTTTATAATTTTAAGCATTGTTATTCGAAATCGGAAACTTTTTTAAACCACTGTCCGTGCTGGCATTCCTGGCTGTGCGGCGGCGGCACAACCCTTCTCAGAACAGCTACAGCTTCTTCGAACAGCGAAGGAATGTCCGAAGGAGTTGTTTCTATTTCCTGGATTTCTTTCCTGAAAGGCAATCTGTCTTCGAAACCGCTTTTTTTATCAACGATATAAAAAGCCAAATAGCCCTTTTTAACTGTATCAAAGCCGTTTTTTTCCAAAAGATAAGTATAAACATCCATCTGCAACTGGAAACGGTCGTAAATATTGGCCGTGGCGCTGCCCGTTGATTTGTAATCCAAAGGAGCCAATTTGCCGCCTTCGAATTCCAGAACATCGTCCACTGCGCCGAAAAGAGTGGCATCCAATTTTTCGTCGTAATAGCGGATGCCGCTGAAGTTGCTTCTCCATTGATTCAATAATTCCTGGTTTTGAAAAAGCTTGGCCGGAATGTTATGAGCGACCAGCAAAGGATGCTGTTCCCCCTTTTTCCGGTAGCTGTCGAACTCCTCTTTCAAAAGAAAATCCACGGCCGCGTTCAAAGCGTAGGGATAGGGCTGGGGCCTTCTGACGCCCATTTTCTTTTCCAGCCAAAAACAGCGGGGACATTCCAGATATAAATTCAAGGAACTGGGAGATAATTTGATTGGTTTATTGTCAGCCATATATTTAAACTTCCCGAACAATTTTAATATCTTGGCTGTTGATTTTTTCGCCTTCTTTAAAAATGAAATCAGCCGTTAATTTTTTGCCCGCTAAAACGTGAGGCAGCCAGATTTTATCATCGTCCCACATTTCCTGAAAAGGAATTTCCTCTGTTCCGAACCATTTGGGCAGCATTTCCTCGGTTTCTTGCGGCTCCCCTGTCCAATCTTTGACCAAGAAAACATGGACGTCCTGATCCCAATCCTGCTTGTAAGGGAATTTAAATCTCAAGAGGGCGACTTTTTCCATTTCTTTGATCTGAACCCCGATTTCTTCCTGGGCTTCCCTGATAGCCGCTTCTTTGATGTCTTTATCCCCCTTTTCCGAATCCAATTTTCCTCCCACACCGTTCCATTTGCCGACGCCGAAACCTCTTTTTTTCATAGCCAAAAGCAATTCTTTCTTTTCTTGGCTATCCCTGATTAATAAGCACAAAGTCGCCTGATGCATAAAAACTCGATTATTTTATTTCAATGATTTCGTATTCCTCTTTGCCGGCCGGGGTCTCGACCTCCACCACATCCCCTTTTTTCTTATTGAGAATCGCTTCGCCCAAAGGAGATTTGAAAGATATCTTACCTTGCAGAATATCAGCTTCTTCCGGCCCGACAATCTGGAAATTCTTTTCCCCTGCCTCGGATTCCAAACAAACCAAAGAACCTATCCGGACTTTATGGCTTTCTCCTTTTTTGACGATTTCAACCTGACTGAGAATCTCTTTCAATTCCTTAATCCTTCCTTCGATAAAACCCTGCTCTTCTTTGGCTGCGTCATACCCGGCGTTTTCCTTCAAATCGCCCTGGGAAGCAGTATGCCTTATTCTTTCCGAGACTTCTCTTCTCTTGACTTTTTCCAAGTAATCAAGCTCTTTTTTCAGTTTTTCCAAACCCTCCAGGGTTAAATATTTCACCATTTTTTCATTTTAGCATAAAATCGCCTTTAAAGCAATCCGAACCGCAGTAAAAGACTGTCAAAATCCTCCTGGGAAGGGTTTTTGACTTTGGCGGTAAAAACTGATATTCTTAACAAAAATAAAGGTAAAGATGACTTTGCACTCTTTTTAACCTTCGCCCCTGTAAATAGGGGCTCGCTACATGAAAATTGATTTTCATATCCATTCTTATTTCTCCTGGGACGGCTTTTCCTCTCCCGAAGAAATAGTTGATACGGCAATTGAAAGAAATATCGACTGTATCTGCATTACCGACCACGGTAAAATCGAAGGAGCAATCAGGGCAATGAAGTACGGCTTTGACAAAAACATTTTGGTTATTCCGGGAATTGAAATTAAAAGTCGCTCTGGCGATATTTTAGGGATCAACATCAAAAAGATAATTCCCAACGGTCTGACGGCCGAAAAAACTATAAGAGAAATTCAAAAACAGAAAGGAATGGCCATAATCCCCCATCCTTTTAATCAGCCTGTCGGAAAATTCAAGGGCGGAGAAAAAGAATTTTTAATGGCAGATGCGATTGAAGTTTTTAATGCCAGCGTTTTTAAGTTCGCAAACAAAAAAGCGGTCAATTTATCAGAAAAAATGAATCTCTCTTTCACTGCCGGCTCCGATGCTCATCGGGCAAAATTTGTCGGCCGCGGCTACCTGGAAGTCTCCAAAAACATTCTTTCTGAAGAACACTTGATTGAAGAAGTGAAAAATAAAACCGGCTCCGTCCAGGGAGAAATTCTTAATTTCTATGAAACCCTGGAAAACATTTTAAAGATGAAATCCAAACATCAGTATGAATTTAAGCCAAAAAAGAAAAAGGTTCAAAAATATTGAAATCGGTACCGGGAAATTCTTTTCAAAAATTCCTCTTTCCCCAAACCAATACACTCTTCTTTCCCTTTTTTTGGTTTTTTTATCGTTGTATTTTTTAATAAAAATCCAAATGACGGCTGCCGCCGCTTTTTTCCTGTTGGCAGTTTTTTTTGATTTCATAGACGGTGCAGTAGCCAGGTTTGAAAATAAAGCGACCAAAATCGGCGCCTATCTTGATACAATCTGCGACCGCTATGTTGAAGGAATTATTCTGCTCGGTTTTTTGTTTCTCTCCCTGCCGAAATTCGGGTTTGAAGCCAAAATCTGGATTTTCCTGGCTCTTTTTGGTTCTTTAATGACTACTTATGCCAAGGCAGCGGCCAGAGAAAAGGAATTGGTTCGGGAAGAATTTGAAAAAGGGTGGCTGGCTCGTCCGGAAAGGGCAATTTTAATCCTTTTATCCTTGATTCTAGGCATTTTTAATTTTTCTTTAATGATTTATCCCATTATAGTTCTGGCCCTCCTCTCCAATTTTACTGCCCTTCAGCGCATCTTTTATTATTTAAAAACCGAGCCCCGCAACAACGGGACGAAGAAATAATATGTCGGTCGCTTATTATATTTTAAGCTGTCTCTATTTCTATCTTCCGGCCTATTTTGCCAATATGGCGCCACCCGTATTCAAAAAGCTCGGGGTTTTAAATTCTCTATACGTTCCGATTGATTTCGGCAAAACTTTTCGAGGCAAAGCCATTTTGGGCAGTCATAAAACCTGGCGAGGATTGATTCTGGGAACTCTGACAGGCATGTCTGTTGCCTGGCTCCAGCTTTTTTTGTATAAATTTCCCTTTTTTCAAAAAATCAGCTTTCTTGACTACAATAAAATCAATATCCTCTTTTTCGGTTTCTTAATCTCCTTTGGAGCGGTTTTCGGCGATGTTTTTTTCAGCTTTTTCAAGCGCCGGCTTAACATAAAACCAGGCCGGAGATGGCTTCCTTTTGACCAAATAGATTATATTATCGGCAGTTTCTTATTTCTGACTCCCTTTTTTGATATTTTTCCAGCCATCTGGATAGTCCTGCTTTTCTTAACATTCTTTTTACATATCATCGTTAACCGGATAGGTTATCGTTTAAAAATTTCGGAAAGCAAATGGTGAAATGCGGACCGGAATTTAAGTTTTAAACAATTTTTTCAGCTCTGTTTTCGCCTGTTCCAAAATCCTCTTTCTTTGAGGTTTTAAATTTCTGCCGGCCCGGTTGATGTAAAAATTAAGCATGGACATAGCTGATTGGAACGGCGTTCCTTTGCGACGGCCGCTCTCTTTAGCCGATTTTTTGAGCGAAGCCGCGATTTTCCGCGGGTCGTCCCAGGTAAAAATTCCTTCAGCCAGATCCAAAGCGAAACTGTGTCTGGTTACATATCCCGACCAATTTTTTCCGTTTTTCATAACGATAATTCAAAGACTTTTTGTTTGGAAGAAAAGCCGGAGACAAGATTCAGACGCGAAGGCGCCACCTTGAAATACGAGGCCAAAGCCCTGATAATCGCCCTGTTGGCCTTGCCGTTTTTCGGCGGCTCTTTGACGGCCACGATGAAATTTATCTCATCGATTTTTTCCACTTTCTCTTCTTTTGCCAAGGGTTTGGCTTTGACGAATATTTTCATTGATGCCATTTTGTTTCCAACTTTTTAACTTGTTTTTCGCTGAAACCGAAATGATGGGCGATTTCGTGCCGAACGACGTTTCTGACGATTTTTTTCAATTCTTCATCGGAACGGGCGTGCCTTTCCAAGGATTTCTGGAAAATGGTGATTTTGTCGGGCAACCTCATGCCGAATCCCCTACCCCAGGCGTTTTGGGGAACTCCTTCATAAAGACCAAGAAACGGGCCGTTGGCCGAACCTTCTTCCACGACAATTTCCACGTTGTCCATTTTCCGGCGGATACGCTCGGGTATTTCCGATAAAGCTTCCTTGACCAATTTTTCGAATTCCGTTCTTCGCATTTTTTTCATTATGCCAATTCCAGCGATTTTTGTCTATCTGGAAATATAAAAGAAAGCGCTAAGCGCTTTCTTTTCGAATGACTGGAACCGGGGAAACAAGTTTGCCGTTATCCTGATCTTTATTGGCTCCTTTTCCGTTTTTATTGGGTTTTTTCTGCCGTTTGATAAAACTTTTAAGGATTTGCCGATTTTTCTCTTTGGACATCCTTCCTCCTTTTTAAAAACCCGAATCCCGGCGTTATATTATTAAAGATGCTGTGATATTGGATATTTTAATTCATAACGAAAAAAAATCAAGCTGAAGACTTGACAATATCGATAACTGGCGTATAATGATTAATAGACGATAAGTCGAATTAACTTAAATATAAATAAGTATAGCGACTTAAAGTTTCAAGGTCGCTTTTAAGTTTAAAAAACAGAAAAGAAGGCGAAACCCTCAAGGTAAAACCTTCTTGATAAAAATAAAATGGCGTTCGATTCAGACAGAGGATTTCAACCCCGCGAGAAAGTCCAGGGTAACTGGAAATGCTCAGAATGCGAGGTGGAAATCACCGAACTTCCTTTTGAACCGGCTCAAGACAGACCTATTTACTGTAAAGAGTGCTGGTCAAAAAGAAGACCAAAAAGGGATTTCAACAGATAATTCCAAAACAAAAAACCCGGCTAAGGCCGGGCTTTTTGTTTCTCTATAAAAAACGGCTGGTGACGAAAATCTCAACAGCCGCTGCCAGAATCAGTAGAGGGAACAGAAATTTCAAAAAGAAATTCAAAGCAGCCTCCAATTCCGCTTTCAGGTCTGTTTCCTCCCCTTCCGGCCGAAGCGGCTGCGGCCTGAATTTTCTCAGAACTTTTTTGATAGAAATTTCGCCGAGCTTTAAACCGACGGCCACCGCCATGATTATGATGGGAATTTCAATCAGGCCGTGAGGCAGAATGCCACTGAAAAAAACCGTCCAGGACTGGAAAAATTGAAAAAAGTAAGCCATGACCCCCAAAAGCACGGCATTGGAAAATAAAACCAGCAGAGGAAAAACAGCGAAGCCGAGCCCCAAGACGATAACCAGAAAGACGGTTAAACCGTTGTTCAGAATAACGAACAAAAATTGGCCGAACAAAGGCATGGCTATTATCGGTTCGACTATTTTCTGAAGCTCCTCCAAAATCGGCTCTATTTCTTCCGGCGAATTTTGGGCGGAAAAATAACCGTATAAGGCGGAAAAAATAAAAATCAAAACAGCCAGAAGAATGAATTTCCGCAGAGAAAAAATATATTTGAAAATTCTATTTTTACGAAACATTTATTTTATTATTTTATTCATTAAATAATCTCTTATCTCCAGTTGTTTTTCAATGGTATTGCTCAGTTCAATGGCCACAAAAGGAGAAAAATATTTCTTGGGATATTTTTTCAAATAATCCATCTGGTTGAGTTTCCGCAAAGAATGGCGGTCATAACGGAGATAGCCGAGCTGATCCTGATGGCTCTTTTTCTCAAAACAGCTTAGGTGATTGCAGCCGATGGGATATTTTTCAATTATTCTCAGGTTATGTTCGAATTTTCCCGGCTGGACAATACGGTCGTTCTCCAAATGGGTAAAATCAAGGCAGACGCCGCCCATTCTCTTGATTTCTTCCTCGTCCAGAGGAAGATAAACATTTTCAATGAAAATCATTTTCCTGTATTTTCCGTAGTCGCTTTCTTTGTAGGGATATTCGGCACGGGGATGAATGTTGAAAGCCTGAGTTTTGAATCTTTCGACCAGAAAATCCAGCTCTTTTAAGACCATATCATCTCTGAGATGAACGAGAGGAATGCTTTTAATGACTGATTTCTCCAACATCTCGTACAATTCTTTTCTCTCTTTCTTATCAAGGCAGGTCGGAAAAAGAGCGACTTCCTTTAAGCCGAATTTGTTTATCTCTTTGATTTTCGCCGGCCAATCGGAATGGCGGGTGGTGGTGATGGAAACTAAAATTTTGCGCATTAGATTTTGCCTTGTTTTATTTTTTGTCTTATCCCTTCAACTATAGTATTGAAAAAATAAAGATTGTGGAAGGTCAGCAGTTTGAGGCCGGTGATTTCTTTAGCCCGGAGAAGATGGCAAAGATAATTTTTCCGGTAGTTTCGGCAGACGGAACAGGAGCATTTTTTATCAAGCGGATTTTTATCCTTTAAAAATTTGCTTTTGGCCAGATCCAAACGGCCGGCTGAAGTGAAGGCAATGCCCCGCCTGGCATAATGAGTCGGCACGATGCAGTCGAACAAGTCCATGCCTTTGGCAATAATTTTGGGGATATCAGTCAAATGGCCGATCCCCAAAAGATGGCGCGGTTTTTGTTCCGGCAGTTCCTTGACAACCGAATTCAGCATTTGCAGCATCGTTTTTTTGTCGTTGCCGAATTCCCCGCCGATGCCGAAACCGTCGAAATCAAGCGAACTTATGAATTTGGCGCTTTCAATTCTCAGATTCTTGTATCGGCCGCCCTGGACAATGCCGAAAAGAGCTTGCCGGGAGTTTTTCTCTTTCAGGCAGATCTCTGCCCAACGATGGGTTCTGGCCAGAGATTTTTCAGTGTATCCGCGATCAGCTATAGGAGAAGTGCATTCGTCAAAAGCAAAAATAATGTCGGCCCCCAACTTTTGCTGTATTTTAATCGATTCTTTGGGACCTAGGAAAATCTCCCGGCCGTCCAGAAAAGAGCGGAAAAAAACTCCGTCATGCCTGATTCTTAAAAGTTTCGGCTGCTGGCCGTGTCCTATTTTATCGCTGTTCTCTTTTTTCAATATTTTGCCCATGCCGAAATCCTTGCCAAAGCCCAGGCTGAAAACCTGGAAGCCGCCTGAATCCGTCATCAAGGGTTTCGGCCAGTTCATGAATCGATGCAGCCCGCCGGCTTTGGCTATGATTTCTTCCCCGGGCTTCAAATGCAAATGGAAAGTATTGGCGATCAAAATCTGGCTTTTGCTTTCCGCCACTTCCCTGCTTTCCAAAGTTTTAATGACCGCCTGGGTTGCCACTGGCACCAAACAGGGAGTTTCCACCAGACCGTGGTTCGTCTTCAATAATCCCAGTCTTGCCCTGCTTTTTTTCGATTTTTTAAGAATTTTAAATTGAATCATTACCTTATTTCAAACCCCTTGAATTCGTCCCGGCAATCCTCCCAGACCAGGTTAAAATCGTCTATTTTAGCCCAAATCGGGCCTTGGCGGGCCCAATTAACGAGTTCCTCGACATCTGCCCTCTCCCCTTCAAAAACCGCTTCCACCCGGCCGTCTTTGAGATTTCTGACCCAGCCGGAAACCTTCAATGCATCGGCTTTTTTCCTGGTATTTTCCCTGAAAAAAACGCCCTGTACCCTGCCTGAAACTAAAATATGAGCTCTTATTTTTTCTTTATCTTTCTTCATTTATAATGGGAAATTCCTCTCTCCAAGGAACCGATATAATATCCGGCGCCAGAAAATTCAAAGCGTAAAATAAACAGATAATGGCCAGTATGACGGCTAAGAATATCTCCAATTTTAACATAGTTTTAGTGACGTAGTATTGCTAATAATTACAGCATATCAGAAATTTGCAGCAGGAACAAATAAAAAAGCGGCTCGGTCGATGACGAAGCCGCTCTGTTTTCGCAATCTGAACTGTTTTTGCATAGCAGACAAGAAATTCATCTGTTTTCGGCGATGTAAGTCATTACTTCATCGCACTTTGCCTGGGCAATCCTACCTGCTTGGACATAGTAGTCAAGAAGTACAGAAAGCGGAAAAGCAGCGTAGAAATTGTAGCCTGCTTCCCTTAGTTCTTCTGAACCACCTTGTTGTCGATCAACCAGGACAGCTACGCCGGCAACCACGAGTTTTGCTTCTTCAACAACTCCAATCGCCTCTTTTTTGGTATCAGCCTGAGTTATCAAATCGTCAACTAGGAGAACCCGTTGGCCAGGAAGATAGTCACCGGCAACAACTGAGTCAATCTTCCGGCGATCTCCCTCAACCCTCTTACCGAGTTTCAACAGTGGTTTCTTTGACAGCCGTGAGACCACTTTCGCAAATGGCTCACCAGCACGCGGAATTCCAACCACCAGATCGAAAATTACGCCTTCTCTCTGAACCATGATGTAGAGCTCTTGACCGATTGCCTCCACATCATCATTGGTCAAAGGTCCGCCGTTCTCCGGTATCCGCAAAGTAAGATAGATGGGTGAAAGCGGAGCATCGGGGTTCTTTTCGTGAAGTTTGAGTTTGAAGGCGCCGAATTTTATGGCCTCGCGATCATGAATTCTGTCAGCTACCTGTTCCTGTGTTTGGGTTAATCCTCTTTCAGTCGTCATCCTTCTTT
>DATKWJ010000001.1:0-31076 GCA_035529635.1 Patescibacteria group bacterium | reverse complement strand
CGGATTTAATTGGGCGAAGAGTTTGGGACACCATATTGAAAAATTGTCTCCAGCCCTGGTTCCGATAAGAGTAAAAGAGAGCTGGATCAAGGATCTTCATGGCCTGAGTTTGAAAAACGTTGAAATCAGCGTCAAAACAGGAGATAAGAAGCAATTCAGCGAATTCGGAGAGTGCTTGTTCACTCATTTCGGATTATCTGGCCCTATAATTCTGGACATCAGCAAAAGAGTTGGAAAACTGCTGGCCAGCCGGGAGAAAATCAAAATGTCGCTTGATTTGAAACCCGCTTTGGATTTCCTGAAATTAGACGAAAGAGTCCAAAGAGATTTCAAAAAATATCGGAATAAATCGTTCAAAAATTGTTTAAACGATCTCTTACCCCGCAAATTGATCCCCGTAATCCTGAAATTGTCCGGCATAAATCAGATGAAGAAAGTAAACGATATATCAAAAGAAGAAAGGCAGGGCCTGGTAAAATTGCTCAAGAACCTGGAGATGACGGCAACCGGCCTGATGGGATTCAATTTCGCCATAGTTACCAGCGGCGGAATATCTCTGAAGGAAATTGACGACAAAACAATGAGGTCGAAAATAGTCGATAATCTTTTCTTTGCCGGCGAAATTATCGATGTTGACGGGCCGACCGGCGGCTATAATCTTCAAATTTGCTGGAGCACCGCTTATCTGGCCGGCGAAAATGCGGCCAAATAAGTTAAATTATGGACGGACAAAACAGGGAAAATGTAAAAATCGGTTCAGAGGTGGAAATTGTGCTTAAAAAAGATCAGAGAACCGGAAAGCTTACCCGCGGAATAGTGGCGGAAATTTTAACAAGTTCCGCTTTTCATCCCCGCGGGATTAAGGTGCGGTTAAAAAACGGGCAAGTCGGCAGAGTCCAAAAAATTTACCCTGTATTTCCCAAGATGAACGGGCAAGAATATCAAGAAGGCCTGATATAGAGAAAGCCGAAGATATCGGACATTGGAAAAAACACAAAACCGGTTGTCCCGCTATTGACAAACTATCGATTTTAGACTAGTATTAAGAAGTAATTGAATCTCATAGTTTTATTCAGAATAAGCTAACGAGACCAACGGGTCTTTTTTTGTTTAAAAAGACCGGAGTTGCGGGGAAAGATCCCTTAAAAAATTATGCATATAAGAAGCTTTAACAGCAGACAACCGAAAAAATACTTTTTCCAATCCCATTACAAAGATGCGGGTTCTTCGGGTTTGGGCCGCAGAAGGCAGGTAGGCCGGTCCGTAAAAATAGATCCGGCGAAGTTTATAAACAAGGCGATTCAAAATGAAAGGGATGAAAATTTCGCGCCAAAACACAAATTTCAGGATTTCAAAATTGATCAACGATTAATAAGAAGCGTTGTTGTAAACAAGGGTTATAAAATACCCACGCCAATTCAAGACCAGATTATCCCTTGTATTATTCAGGGTTCTGATGTTGTCGGCATTGCCGATACCGGCACAGGCAAGACGGCTGCTTTCCTTCTGCCTCTTATTAATAAAATCCTGCAAAATCAAAGGGAAAAAGTTTTGATTATTGCCCCAACCAGAGAACTTGCCAATCAGATTGATTTGGAGTTCAGACAATTCGTCAGGGGAATGAGAATTTTTTCCGTTTGTTGCGTGGGGGGCGTGAATATTGGCAGGCAGATTTCTGAACTTCGCAGAAATTATAACTTAATTATTGGTACTTCTGGCAGGATAAAAGATCTTATAGAAAGAAAAGTGATTAATCTGTCTTTGTTTAATAGTGTTGTTTTAGATGAAGCGGACAGAATGTTAGACATGGGCTTCATCAACGATACTCGTTTCATAATGAACGGGATGCCCGAACAGCGCCAGACGCTTTTTTTCTCGGCAACCATTTCAAACGAAATAGAAAGGATTATCAGAGAATTTACCAAAAATCCGGTTAGAATTTCGGTTAAGACCAGAGACACTTCAAAAAATGTTGAACAGGATGTTATTAAAATTGAGCAAGGTAAAACAAAATTAGACGTTCTTAATAATCTTTTGAGTCAAAAAGAATTCAATAAAGTGCTTATTTTCGGACGAACCAAGCACGGAGTAGAGAAGCTTTCAAAAATACTTTATAGCAATGGTTTTAAGGCGGAGTCTATCCATGGGAATAAGAACAATTCCCAGCGTCAAAGAGCACTCGACATGTTCAAGGATAACCGGGTTCGTATCTTAGTTGCTACTGACGTAGCTGCCAGAGGGATTGATGTTGCCGACATCAGCCATGTTATCAATTATGACATACCGGCAACTTACGATGACTACATCCATCGCATCGGCCGCACCGGCAGGTGGAATAAAAAAGGGAAGGCGCTTACGTTTATCAGCTAGGAAAAACAAGAATCGCCAATCAGGCGATTTTTTGATACCATAATACCATGGCCCTGGATTTGTCAAAATTAAACAAAGAGCAGAAAGAAGCGGTGGTTCACAAACAAGGACCGCTTTTAATCGTGGCCGGGGCCGGCACCGGCAAAACAACGGTTATTACTCAGCGGATAGTTCATTTGATTGAAAAAGGCGAGGTAAAGCCGGAAGAAATCCTGGCTGTAACCTTCACCGAAAAAGCGGCAGCGGAAATGGAAGAAAGGGTTGATGTCCTTCTGCCCTACGGCTATGCGGATTTGTGGATTTCCACCTTCCATTCTTTCTGCGAAAGGGTTTTGCGCGATTATGCCCTGAATATCGGCCTGCCGGCTGATTTTAAGGTTTTAGACAATACGGCTGCCTGGCTTTTGATCCGCCAGAATTTTGATAAATTCGAGCTTAATTATTACAAACCCCTGGGCAATCCGACAAAATTCATCCAGGCCCTTATTTCTCATTTTTCCCACTGCAAGGACCAGGGAATTTATCCGGAAGACTATTTAGAATACGCGGAAAAGTTAAAAACCAGGGACGATCTGCCGGAAGACGATGAAACAGAAAGAATAAGAGAAGTGGCTAACGCTTATCATGTTTATCAGCGCCTGCTCTTGGAAAACGGTTATTTGGATTTCGGCGATTTGATAAACTATTGCTTGAAACTCTTTCAGAAGAGGCCGCTGATTTTGAAAAAATACCGGGAAAAATTCAAATACATTTTAGTCGATGAATTCCAGGACACCAACTGGGCCCAGTACGAGCTTGTAAAAATTTTAGCCGAGCCGAAAAACAACCTGACTGTGACTGCCGACGACGACCAGATGATTTATCTCTGGAGATCCGCTTCTTTCAACAATATAATCCAGTTCAGCAAAGATTTCCCCAAAGCCAAGAAAATTTCTTTGGTCAAAAACTACCGCTCCAACCAGAATATCCTGGATTTGGCTTATAAATTCATAAAAGCCAATGATCCGGACCGGCTGGAATACATCAACAAGATAAATAAAAAACTGTCCGCCCAAAAGCAAGGGCAGGGCGCCATAGAACATATTGCGGCCAGAAGCTTGGCAGAAGAGGTTGATAAAACCATTACCAGGATACTGGAGATTCTTAAAAAAGACAAAAAGGCCGGTTATAACGATTTTGCCATTTTGGTCAGGGCGAACGACTGGGCCAATCCTTTTATTAAAGCCCTGGAACGGGCCGGCTTGCCTTATCAATTTTTGGCTTCAAGGGGGCTTTATTCCAAGCCCGTTATTCTGGATGTCATTTCATATTTCAAACTCTTGGATAATTACCATGAAAGCCCGGCCGTTTACAGAATTTTAAATCTGGCGGTTTTTGAAATCCCGGCCGAGGACATAATGAAACTTACCCAATACAGCTACAAAAGGACAAAATCGCTTTATGAGGCAATGGAAGAGCTTCCTTTAATCCCGGGAATTTCCTCAAAAACGCAGGAAAAAATCGCTTTCATCTTAAGTCTGATCAAAAGGCACAGCGTTTTGGCCAGAGGAAAATCAGTTTCAGAAATACTGGTTGCTTTTCTGGAAGACACGGGATATTTAAAGCAGCTGATAAGAGAAGACAGCAAGGAGGATCTGGATTTGCTCAATCAATTTTATAAGAGAATTAAGAATTTCGAGGAAGCGGCCATAGAGCCGACTTTGAACAACTTTATGCAGGAAATAAACCTTGAAATAGAGTCCGGCGAACAGGGCAAGCTCGCATTTGATCCGGAACAAGGCCCGGAGATGATAAAAATAATGACTATCCACGGAGCCAAGGGCTTGGAATTCAAATACGTTTTTCTGGTCAATATGGTGGATAAAAGATTCCCGACCATCAGAAGAAAAGAATTAATCGAACTGCCCGATGACCTGATCAAAGACATAAAGCCATTGGGAGACGTCCACCTGCAGGAGGAAAGGCGCCTTTGCTATGTGGCTATTACCAGGGCCAAAAAAGGCATCTATTTCACTTCAGCCGAAGATTACGGCGGCCAAAGGAAAAAGAAATTATCGAGATTTATGATTGAAATGGGATACCAAGAAAAATCAGAAAGCAAAAACCAAAAATCCGAGAACGGATTATTGGAAAAAAAACAAATGCCGGCCAAGATAAAGCAGAAACCCATGCCGGATTATCTGCCTGACCATTTTTCTTTTTCGCAATTGGCCGCCTTTGCCAAATGCCCGCTGCAGTATAAATTTGCCTTTATTTTAAGGGTTCCGGCAAGGGGCAAGGCAGTCTTTTCATTCGGTAAGACAATGCATAATACTTTTTATGACTTCTTGAAATACGCTAATGAGAAGCAGGCGAGCAAGCAGAGCGATTTGTTCGGTTATAAAGAAAAGAATGCCTCGGCCGGTGAAAAAACCGCAGCGAATCCGGTAAGCTTCGATCGCCTGGCCGAAATTTACGAAAAAAACTGGATTGACGAATGGTATGAGAACAAAAAACAGAAAGAAGAATATTATAAGCTCGGTAAAAAAATAATCAAAGATTTTTACAAAGAATTCTCAAAGAACCCTCCGAAAGTTTTAAAAATCAACAACTCTTTTGCCTTGGAAATGCCGTTTAATCTGAAAATAGGGGAATATAATCTCTACGGCGTAGTGGACAGAATTGATGAAAAACAAGGCGGCGCAGTAATTATCGATTACAAAACGGGAAATTCCAAAGACAAGCTGTCTTCAGACGACAAAGAACAGTTATTGATTTATCAGATAGCGGCCGAAGAGATCTTCAAACTCAAACCCAAGGAATTGGTTTACTATTATTTAAACGACAATAAGAAAATCTCTTTCCTGGGCGCGGAAAAAGAGAAAGAACAGCTGAAAGAAAAGATAATTCAAGAGATTGAGGAAATGAAAAAGAGCCAGTTCAAGCCGACTCCCGGCTGGCAGTGCGGCTTTTGCGATTTCAAAGACATCTGCGACTGGGCGGAGAGGTAATCTTTTTGATTGTGTGTTATGATAAAACTATGAAGTGCCCAAAGTGCAAAAAAGAATTATCGGAGAAAATCAAAATCGGCGATGTCAAAGTTGAACGCTGTTCCAACTGCGGCGGGTTTTGGTTTGAAAAAGATGAATTGCGTCTGGCTAAAGACAAAAAAGCGCCGGAAGCCAGATGGCTGGATATCGAAATTGAGGACAAAAGCATCAACTGGCTTCAATTTGACCTTTGGAAGGATAAAGGAAAATTTAAAGTCAAAAAAGAGATAAAATACTGCCCGGTTGACGAAATACCCCTTTACCAGGTCAGTTACGGCGATACGCCGATTGAAATAGATGTTTGCGGCGTCTGCCAAGGCGTCTGGCTCGATAAAGGCGAGTTCAAGAAAATTATTGATCACGTAAAAGACAAAGCCGGATACGAAATACTCTACAATTACGTAAAAAATCTGGCTCTGGAAACAAGCGAAATTTTCATCGGACCGGAAAGCGTTAAATCAGAAGTGGTTGACCTGTTGATTCTTATCAAACTCCTGAAGTATAAATTAATGGTCCAGCACCCGGAATTGGTCAAACTGTTTGCCAACTTACCGTTAACAAAGTAGGTTAAAATATCTTAAAAATCGCCAATCAGGCGGTTTTTTGTTATAGTGAAGGAAGCTATATGGCATATAAATTCCCGGAAAAAATATTCCCGCAAAACTTAAATTATTATCTTCAATGCCCCTTGAAGTTCAAGTGCCATAACGATAAAGAGATAAAGGCGGAATTTATTGAGAAGCCGGAAAGCTATACGGGCAAAGTAATGCATTTGGTCCTTAAGCATCTTTTTGACGTCAGGCAGGTGCCGGCAGACAAAAGAAAAGAACAAGACATAGGCCAGTTGGTAAGATACTTCTGGGCAAGAATGCCCAAAGACAAGTACGGAGGAGACTATTGGAACAGCCAGGACAGGAGAGAATTATTCGGCTCTGAAGAACAAGAAAAATCGTTCGGGCTGCAAACCATCGCCATTCTGAATAATTATATTGTAAAGGCAGATTTAGCGGCCACTCCCTTGTTTTTGGAAGACTGGATGGACTGCCGGATAGGCGAATTCACAATCTCGGGCCGGATAGACAGAATCGACCAAGATTCTGATTCTTCAATTTCAATCTGGGATTATAAAAGCGGCAAATTGCCCTTCCACGACAAGGTAGAAAAAATAATAGAAGAAGATATTCAAATTCCCGTTTATGCCGTCATCGCCTCCAAGCGCAATCCTTTCGCAGAGAAAATCAGGGCCGGTTTAATCTATATTAAATATTCAAAAATTTTTGATATAATTTGGACAAAGGACGAACTGGCGGAAATCGAAAACAGAATAGTTGCCATTATAAACAAAGCCAAAAGCGACAACCGTTTTTTGCCCCGCATTAACAATCTCTGTCCTTGGTGCGAATACAGAGCCATCTGCCCGGAAAGAGACAAAATCGAAGGCAAAAATAAAAAAGTTAATGAAGTAAGCTGGTAATTGTTAATTATAAAAATAAATCATAAATTTTATGGAAAGAAAAAACGTATTTAAATTAATCATTGCCATTTTTGTTTCCCAGCTGGCCGGGGTAATCGGTTCAATTTTCACCGTTTCAGCCATAGCCGGCTGGTATAGCGAGCTGGCCAAACCGGCTCTTAACCCGCCAAATTGGCTTTTCGGGCCGGCCTGGGTAACCCTTTATACCTTAATGGGTATTGCCGCCTTTTTGGTCTGGAAAAAGGGTTGGGAACAAAAGGAAGTAAAAAAAGGGCTGGCCGTATTCGGCTTGCAGCTTTTACTGAACGCCATTTGGTCAATTATCTTTTTCGGTTGGCAAAACCCGGCCTGGGCGCTCGTGAATATCATTCTGCTTTGGCTGGCGATCGTCTGGACAATAATAGTTTTCCGCAGAATTTCAAAACCGGCCGCTTGTCTTTTGCTGCCTTACATCCTTTGGGTCAGTTTTGCCGCCTATCTTAATTATTCAATCTGGATGATTAATTAATATATAAAAGATATGAAAAAACTTATTTTAATCACCGGGCTAATTATCATTTCAATCGCAGTGTTAATATTTGCGCTTTCTGGAAATAATAACGGAAAAGAGCAAAAAATTACAATTAATGAAAACAATCATATGGATTACTTAATAACGATTAAAACAAACAAAGGAAATATTCAATTTAAAACTTACGCTCAGGAAGCTCCTAAGACCGTTGAAAACTTTATTACTCTCGCCGATAAAGGATTTTATGACGGAGTCATCTTTCATAGGGTCATAAGCGGATTTATGATACAAGGCGGGGATCCGACCGGAACAGGCCGGGGCGGTCCGGGCTATGCTTTTAACGATGAAATAAATCCAAGTTCCAAAATATACCAAGACGGATACCTTAAAGGAATCGTGGCTATGGCCAATGCCGGCCCCAATACCCAGGGCAGCCAGTTTTTCATCATGGTTGCCGATTATCCGCTTCCTCCCTTATACACGATTTTCGGCAAAGTCATATCGGGTCAAGAGGTAGCTGAGGCAATATCCCTCGCAGAAAGAGATGTGAATGACAAGCCGGTTGAAGATGTAATAATTCAAAGCATCTCAGTATTAAAAGCTGAAGAATAAATATGGAGTGCAAACAAAAGGAAAATTTAAAAAATTGCCCCTGCACTTATGCCGGCTGTCCAAGAAAGGGGATTTGCTGTGAGTGTTTAAAGTATCATCTGGCCGATGAAGAGCTGCCGGCCTGCTACTTTTCAAAAGAAGCGGAAAAGACCTACGACAGGTCGATTAAAAACTTTATCAGAGACAAAAATTCGAATGATTAAGGAATTCAGCGTTTCAAGCGAAAAAAGATATCAATTGATCGACATCAGCGATGAAGTCGAAAAAACAGTCAAAGAAAGCGGTGTTGAAGACGGCTTGATTCTGGTTTTCACGCCGCATTCCACAGCCGCCATTCTGCTGACCGAGAACGAAGAAGGTCTTAAGCAAGACTGGCTGAATTTTCTTAAAAAATCGGTTGCCGGTTTTGATTTTCAGCATAATAAGATAGACAACAACGCTGATTCCCATATTCTATCCGGCCTGATAGGTCAGGGAAAGACTTTGCCTCTTGAAAAGGGCCGGATAATCAGGGGAACCTGGCAGCAGATCTTTCTGGTGGAGCTGGACGGGCCGAGGAACAGGAAAATAATCGTTAAAATCAATAAATAATCTGATAATTTATGGAAATCAAAGAAATAAAAATTAAAGATTTCAAATCGGAAAAATTCATCAAAGAAAAAGTTAAAGAGATTTCTTCCCTGGTTGGAAACGGTTTGGCTGTTAATGCTCTGTCCGGAGGAGTTGATTCTTCAGCCGTTACTATATTGGGACACAGGGCTTTAGGAAATAAGCTTAAAACCTATTTTATTGACAGCGGTTTGATGAGAGAAGGAGAGCCAGAGCATATTGTTTCGTTATTTAAAAATTTGGGAGTCAAGGTCAAACTCGTTGACGCTCAAAAGAATTTTTTAAAAAAACTGAGAGACATTACCGAGCCTGAGGAAAAAAGAGAAGCAATCACTCAAACATTTTACAAAGATGTTTTTAGCAAATTAGTCAGAGAAAGCGGAGCAAAATATCTTCTGCAAGGTACGAATTACACCGATGTTGAAGAAACGGTTGCCGGCATCAAAAGACAGCATAATGTTCTCCAGCAACTGGGAATTGATACTGAGAAGGAATACGGCTATAAAGTTATTGAGCCTTTAATCCAGCTCAGAAAACCGGCCATAAGAAAAGCTGCCAAAGCCCTTGGTTTGCCGAAAGAAATATACGCCAGAATCCCTTTTCCCGGTCCGGCCTTGGCCGCCAGAGTAATCGGCGAAGTTACCTCGATAAGAATAGAAATGGTCAGAAAAGCGACAAAAATTATTGAAGAAGGATTGAAGAATACCAAAGCGTTCCAGTATCTGGCAATTTTGCATCAAGATAAAGTCACCGGGGTAAAAAAAGGAAAAAGGGAGTATGGTTTCCAAATAGAACTGAGATGCTGGAACAGTCAAGACGGAAAAACAGCTGAACCGACAAGAGTTTCTTACAGTGTTTTAGAGAGGTTGAGCGAGAAAATAACCGGCCAAGTGCCGGGAGTAGTCAGCGTCACTTACAATATTACGAAAAAACCGCCTTCAACAATTGAGGCGATTTAAACAAGATATGAAAATCACCATTTGCGGAAGCATCGCTTTTATCGACGAAATGATTGATATCAAAAACCAATTGAAGAAATCCGGGCATACGGTGGAAATGCCTCCAATTGAAGTTGAAGACGGCAGCGGCAATTTAATTCCGGCCATCGATTATTATAAAATCAGGAGAAAAACCGAAGGCAACGAGGATTGGGTTTGGGACAGAAAAGAATGGGCCATGAAAAAGCATTTTGACAAAGTTGCTTGGTCGGAAGCGGTATTAATCTTGAATTACGATAAAAACGACATCAAGGGATACGTCGGGGCGAATACTTTTCTGGAAATGGGCCTGGCTTTTCATCTGAACAAGAAGATTTACCTGCTCAATCCCATTCCGGAAGTATCGTACAAAGAAGAGATATTGGGTATGAAACCGATCATCATCAATAACGATCTGGTTAAAATTTCATGAAACATTCTGCGATATGGACAAAGAAAAATTAAAAAAAATAAGAGAAGCGGTCGAAAAAGAGCTTTCCTGTTCAGCCCATAATATGGACCACGTTATAAGGGTTTATAACCTTTGCCTTTATCTTGCCAAAGACGAAGAAATAGATTCAGACGTTCTGGAAGCAGCTGCCTTACTTCACGACTTTGCCAGAGTTAAAGAAGACAATGACCAGACAGGAAAGACCGACCATGCGATTTTAAGCGCAAAAATGGCTGAGCCGATTCTGAGAGAACTCGGCTTTCCCGAAGAAAAAATCAAGTATATCCAGGATTGCATCGTTTCGCACAGATACAGAACAGGAAACAGGCCTCAGACGAAAGAAGCCCGAATTCTCTTTGACGCCGATAAATTGGACGTGGTGGGAGCCATTGGTATTGCCCGCAGTTTTGTCTGGGTTGGAAGGAATAAGGCCAAGATTTACGCCGACGTGGATATCGATGATTATATCAAAAATAATCTGAACGGGAAGATTGACGGCAGAATTCAGGATAAAACCAAGCACAGCCCGCAGATAGAATTTGAAACGAAATTAAAGTTTTTAGGAGATAAGTTATATACCGAAAAAGCCAAAAAAATCTGCCGAGAAAGATTGGCATTCTTCAAAAGTTTTTTGGAAAGATTGGAAAAAGAAATCCGCGGGGAATTGTAAAATAATATGGAGAAAGTGGCCAGAGTAAAAGCAGGGGAAGATTTGAAAAAAGCGATTGCCGAAGCCGTGGATTCAATCGGCGGTTTTAAGCGGTTCATCAACCCGGGAGAAACGGTCTTATTGAAGCCGAATTTCAATACGGCTGATCCGTTGCCGGCTTCTTCCGATCCGCTATTCATCAAAGCAGTCGGGGAGCTGATTT
Organism: Patescibacteria group bacterium; assembly: GCA_035529635.1. Classification (GTDB taxonomy): domain Bacteria; phylum Patescibacteriota; class Minisyncoccia; order Minisyncoccales; family RBG-13-42-11; genus DATKWJ01. The sequence goes on along the minus strand of DATKWJ010000001.1, from coordinate 20,171 downwards.
ACGACTGCGGAGCCAAGATAGTCATGGTCGGCGATTCTTCCACTATGAGTTTGAATACCCGGAAAACAATGCAAAAACTGGGCATTTTCGGATTGGAAAAAACGGAACAGCCCTTGCGGGTTTACGTCTTTGAAGACAGGAAATGGATTAAAAAAGAGATACCGGGAGCCAAATATTTGAAAAAAGCTTCCTTGACCGAATTTTTGGACAAGGCCGACAAGCTGATACTGCTGCCTTGCTTGAAAACCCATTGTTACGCCCAATTTACCGGAGCCCTGAAGCTCGCCGTCGGATTCATGAAGCCCTCCGAACGAATCCGACTGCATTTGCGGAATCTGCAGGAGAAGATCGCTGAATTAAACAAACTAATCAACCCCAGTTTGATTATCATGGATGCCAGAAAATGCTTCATTAGCAAGGGTCCGGCAGTCGGCGAAGTTCGGGAGCCCGGCTTGATTTTAGCTTCAATTGACAGGGTGGCTATTGACGTCGAGGGAATAAAGATAATTCAGAGCTTCAAAGGAAACTCCCTGGCCGGCGTTGACCCTTGGGAGATACCTCAGATTAAAAGAGCGGAGGAATTCATATATTGAAAAAAGATGTATTTTTAGTAGAATTAAATAAAGAAGCAAAGGTCGATAATAATATATTATATTTTTTAAAAAAATGAATAATCAAAAAAATACAATCGTCGCCATCGTAATCATCATAGCGGTTATAATAATTGCCGGCTTTATCTGTAAAGGAACAATGCGCGGAATCGCCGAAGAAGAAGCCGCAATTGCCGTCAGTAATTACGCGGAAGCTTTCCAGCCGAAAACATTCGGTTTCGGAGCTGCCTGGGAAAAAGAATATTCTTACGCTCAGGGCGTAAAAACCGGCAACATGATTTTTGTGGCCGGCCAGCTCGCTCACGGGCAAGAAGTTGATGAAAACGGCATGCCGGAATTTCTCATGGGCGGTTTCGAACAACAGCTCCGGGCTTCGCTTGATAACATGAAGGCTGTTTTGGCCAGCTACGGCGCCACCATGGACGACGTGGTTTTCTTGCAGAATTTCGTTGATGCCGATGCTAATGGAAATATGGCAGGGGATTATTATCCCGTATTTGCCAGGGTTATCAGTGAATACTTTCCCAACGGCCTTCATACGATGACAATTGCCGAAGTCGTTGATCTCTTCGGTCCTCTGCAGCTGGTCGAATCAAACGCCATAGCGGTTATCCGGTAAATAAAAATAAAGAAAGCTGATCAATTTTAATCTTAACAAAATCCGGCTAGCTTCAGCTGGATTTTGTTTTTAGCTGATGATGAAATATAATGAAATAATTTCAAACATGTTAACTTTATCCGGTTTAAAAAGAGAATTGAAAGCCGAAGCAAATCCCGAAAAGGCGAAAATTCTGCAAAGATTCTTTAAAACAGGCCCCGGAGAATACGGGGCAGGCGATGTTTTCTTGGGCGTCACCGCGCCGAAAATAAGGAAAATAGCCAAAAAATACCATACTCTTGAATTAGCAGAGGCCGTAAAACTGCTGCATTCCAAAATTCACGAAGAAAGAGCGGCTGCCCTTAGGCTTATGGTCGATAAATTCCAACTGCCGGAACCGCGACGAAAAGAGGAAACGAAAGAAAAAATCTACAAAACGTATCTGAAAAACGCCAGATACGTAAACAACTGGGATTTGGTGGACATGTCGGCCGACAAAATAGCGGGGGATTATCTTTTTAACAGGCCCAAAGGCATTCTTTATAAATTAGCCAGTTCAAAAAACCTCTGGGAAAGAAGAATAGCCGTCATGGCGACTTTCAATTTCATTAAGAAAAATGAGTTTGAAGAAACATTCAAAATCGTTGAAATCCTTCTGAATGACAGCCACGACTTGATTCATAAAGCCGTCGGCTGGATGCTCAGGGAAATCGGCAAAAGAAACTTGAAAACGGAAGAAGATTTTCTCAGCAAACATTGCCGGAAAATACCCAGAACAGCCCTGCGCTACGCCATTGAAAAATTCCCAGAGAACATAAAAAAACAATATTTATTAAGATAAAAATAAAAAATATGAAAAGAACCAAAATAATAATTTTTCTGATAATCGTCTTGTCTTTTGCCGTTGGTTTTTACTTTTATCCCCAAATGCCGGAAAACATGGCTTCCCACTGGAACGCGGCCGGCAAAGTTGACGGCTATATGCCGAAATTCTGGGGCTTGTTTTTAATGCCGATCATTTCCCTGATAATGGCTTTGTTTTTTCTTTGGATCCCCAAAATAGATCCTATGAAAGAAAACATCCAAAAATTCAGAAAGTATTTCGACGACTTCATCATCCTGATGATGCTCTTTCTGTTTTACATTTATTTCCTCAGCCTTTTTTGGAATCTCGGCCAAAGGTTCAATATGGTTTACATGATGGCACCTTCTTTTGCCGTGCTTTTCTACTATATCGGCGTTATGACGGAAAAAGCCAAAAGAAACTGGTTTATAGGTATCAGAACGCCTTGGACTTTGAGCAGTGAAGCGGTCTGGGACAAAACGCACAAAATCGGAGGGAAACTTTTTAAAATCTCGGCTTTACTGGCTTTGGCCGGAATCTTCTTCGGCCGCTACGCCATCTTATTCGTCATCATGCCGGTTATACTGACGGCAATTTATACTTTCGTTTACTCTTATCTCGAATATCAGCGAATAACAAAAAAATAAGAAAATTGGAAAAATATAAAACCCCGTTCTCGAAAATCGAAAACGGGGTTTTCTGTTTAGAAATTTTTCTTCTTGAAGATGCCGTTGAGGAAAGCGGCATTGATAGCCGATTTCCTCGCCCTCTCCCGTTCTTTCTCAACTTCCCGGCAAGCGTCTCTCATCATACTTTCGGTGATGAAATTGCCGTTATCGCTGAACCTGATGGGGTTATCCAGGAAAAAGCCGGGATCGATGGATTCGTCGTTGGAGAACTCGTTCCTGACTGCTGTCAGAGCGGTCTGCCAGCGTTTCTCGCGCTCCTTTTCCTCCTGAATTTTTTTCCGAGTCACGGCGAAGGCGGATAAAATCGCTTCTTTCGACACTCCGGGAAATTCCTCCGGAAAATCTTCCCTGGCTAACAAACCTTTGGCCAGCTCCTCTTCAGTTAAATCCGGTTTATCTGGAGAAGTAAAAATATCGCGGGAAAGCTTGAGAAGCCTCCGCCAAGTATTGTTATCCACCTTTTTGGCGGCCCACTCGACAGCCTGCCGGATCCTTAAAGTCAGGCCATAGCCGTGCTCTTCGAAGCATCCCGGACAAATCCAAGCCCTCGGATCTTTCTCACCCCCGCAAACAGGACATTGCGTCCGTTCTTCGAGCGCGCCCTTGGCCATTTTTTCGATGGCTTCGGAGATGAAACTAATTTCTGCTGCCATTTCGGGCCTCCTTGCTGAATAACTGAGATTGTCCCGAAAACCTTTTCGGGGGATTGTCCCTAAACGGAACTTATTTTCCTTTCCATTTTGCGCGGAAAGGCTGAAAATGTTAATGAGCGCTTCGTTTAATGTAAAACTATAACATACTTTTAAGAATATGTCAATAATTGATGACCAAATAAAGGTAAATTGACAAAAGAATATTTATTTCTTACAATATGAGCATATTTTTTAATTTATGCCATTAAAGAATTATATAGAAATTTACGAAGAATTGTATAATTTGCCCAAATTCAGCTATAAAGAAAAGGTTAATTTCGGCTTTTTTAAGCTATGCGAAAGAAATTACAAATTCATCATAATTTCCATTTACAACGAAAAAGGGGAGCTTCTTTTACTGAGGGATTTCAACAAGAATATCGGCTGGGAGCTGCCTGGCGGCTATATAGAGGAAAATGAGAAAATAGAAGAGGCTGTCAACAGGATAGTTTTGGAGAAAACCGGATTCAACATAGACGAACTGCAACCCATAGCCCTGGTGGAGAACATTTTTGAATGTGATTCGAAAATCATCAAGCATTTCGGATTGGCTTTCGTGGCCGCCGTCCGGGGAAAAATCAAACCGCAGCCGGAAAACGTTAAAATGCTTTTCACTGCCGAAGCCCCGCAAAAAATAGCTTATCAAAACAAGAAAGTGTTCGACAAGGCGAAAGAGGTAATAAGGGAAAACACTTTCAATATTCCTTATCAGGAAATAGACAGCGTCAAAAGCTTCTTTCCCTGTTACATTTTCAATAAGTATTTCGTAAGGATTTTAAGCCGCCTGGCTTCGGAAAAGATCAAAAAAGGCATAATCAGAATCATTGCCGGCCAGCCGAAAAAAATCATTGACGTTTCCTGCGGCGACGACAACCTCATTATAGAGCTGGAAAAAACCTACCAGCCAGATCTCTGCGTGGCTAACGACATTTCCTGGAAAACCATTTCCCTTATAAAAAAAGGGGACAAGAACCATAACGTGATTTTTACCAATCACAATATTCTTAATCTGCCTTTTAAAACAACTTTCGATTTGCTGATATTCAAAAACACCCTTCACCATATTCCCGCTTCCGAACAGGAAAATTTCATAAAAAAGCTGATAAATTCAGCCAAGCAGACGATAATAATAGATATCGAAGATCCCGCCCAATCCGATTTCATAACCAAATTATGGCACTGGTACTACGTCCGCATCCTTAAAGACCAGGGAGAAAGTTTCTTGGATTTTAAAACTTTCAAAGAAATCATGAAAAAGAACGCCGAAGGCAGAAAAATAGACTTCGGCACGATAGAAACCATAAAAGGCAGATATTTCTATGCCGCTGTTTCGGAAAACAACGAAAAGGCGGAAGAAGTCGAGATAAAGATAAAGATAACTGAAGCGGAAATGAAAAAGGCCGTCAAGAAGCTGAAGGAAATGGGGGCTGATTTCAAAGAAGAGATAAAAGAAAAAGACGTTTATTTCACCTGCCGGCAGAGAGATTTCATCAAAACCAAAGAATGCTTGAGAATCAGAAAAAAGAACGATTGTCTGGAATTGACTTACAAAGGCCCGACAACCGATCAGATGAAAAAGAAAAAACAGTTCTGGAAGCCGGAAATCAACCTTAACCTCAATTCCAAAGAAGAAGAAATAAGGAAAATGCTGAATTGTCTCGGATTCAGCGAAGTGGCGGAAGTTGATAAAAACAGGAAGAAATTCAACCTGGGCAAACAGGAAATATCTTTTGATAATGTAAAAGGAGTGGGCTGGTTCGTGGAAATAGAAAATACGGCGCAAAATGCCGCAGAAAGGAAAAAGGCTTTGAGAGAGAATATCGGACTTTTGAAAAAACTGGGGCTGAAAGAAAAGAACATCGTCAACGAACCGTACCGGGACCTGGTTATTAAAAACGACAATAAGGAGAATCGCGTTCTTTAAAAAAACCGTGTTTTCGGCAAAGGAGGCAAAACCAGATGGCTTTGAAAAAAAATTTCATGCTCAGAAGCACTCATCAGAAGCTGCTTAGCGAACACGCTGAAGTGGAGAGAGAACTGAAGCAAACTATACCGGAAGAGATAGAAAATGCCTACAGCATCGGCGGAGAATGGCACGACAATCCGGGTTACGACGCAGCTCTTGAAAGACAAAGCCAAACCGCCAGACGCTTGGGGGAATTGGCCAATCTTTTAAGAACTCCCGTTTTTATCGAAAACCTGGATATTAATGGAGATGAAATAAGAGTAGGAACGAACGTCGTCCTTTCTTATGCCAACGGCACTGAAATATCCTATGATATTTTGGGGTTGGCCGACGCCCGCTACCGGGATGGAACCATGTCGTGTTTTTCTCCTTTGGCCCAGCAGCTTATGGGGCATAAAGCCGGAGAAAAAGTAAAATGCAAATTGCCGAAAGGAGAAGAAGAAATACGTGTGGTTGAAGTAAAAAAGATTGATTTTTCCGCATAATTTCATCTTTTCCAAACAGAACAGGAGTCGAATTGACTCCTGTTTTTTTTAGCTACCGCCGCGTTTTTATTTTTTGGCAAACTTTTGATATATCTTTTCGTAATCCGCCACCATTTTTTCAATGGTAAAATTCTCTTCCACGTGTTTCCGGCATTTTTTTCTCATCTCCAAATAATCATCCGTTGGCATATCATATATCTTGTTTACCGCCTCAACCATGCCCGCGAGACCGGTTTTTTTGATTATCCAATTTCCTCTAAGATCATCATCTGAAAAATTAACAATAAATCCGGTTTTACCATCTTTAATAATCTCGGGCACAGATCCTCTGGCAAAAGCAACAACAGGGGTTCCGCAAGCCATTGATTCAGTCATTACAAGGCCAAATGGTTCTTCCCATTGTATGGGGAAGAGCGTGGCTTTCGCATCTCCGTAAAATTTAGAAACCTTTTTGCCAACGACTTCACCCGCGTATTCTATGCGGCCGTGATTTAATTCTGGCTTTATGTATTTTTGAAAAAAAGAATAATCTTTCATTTGGCTCGTTTGTAGCGGAACACGGCCCGCAATTACTAATTTTAATTTGAGTTTTTTTACGGCCAAAATTGCTTCCCTGACTCCTTTGCGTTCCACTAACTCGCCCAAAAACAGTAAATAATCTTTAGGCTTAGGATTGAATCTAAACAGATTTGTGTCAGTGCCATTGTAAATAGTGGCAACATAATTAAGCCAAGGAGCGTCTTTACGCTGATTATTAGAAATACTGATTAATTTAGAATTTAATTTTCGGTAGGCCCAAGCGCGATCTTTATTGGTAGGAACGTGCAAAGTATGCAAAATAGGAATATTAAGGCCTCCAGACAGGGCTAAACTGAATGCCCCAAGGTGATCGTGAAGAATGTCTAATTTAAGGCGGGGCGATTTTTGTAAAATAACATTCATTTCATAGGAATAGTAAGGCGTGGCTTCTCGAATTTCTTTTGTCCAAAGGCTTTTTGGCGTAATAGGGATTATTTTCCCTCCAGTTTTCGCGTCGGCTGCGGCAAAAAGAAAGATTTTATGACCGCGTTTAGAAAGCCCGTGGCAAAGAGCGTCAATTATACGTTCGGTTCCGCCGTACTTTTTTGGAGGAATAGGTACGTTGAGCGGCGCAATTTGTCCAATGCGTAATTTTTTCATATTAAAACTTAGTTTTTAATAATTTAATAGCTTCATTATAGACTTTTTCTTCTCCTTTTTCATAGAGAGCGCGTTGTTTTCGACGCATGGCTTCGCGCCGTTTTTTATTGAATAAAATATCCTCTGCGCAATTTACGATAGTGTCGGAAGAATCGTCGAAGAAAAACATAGCGCATGCTCCGTATTTAGCGAATGGTCCTACTTCCCAGGCGTGCATATGGCGCTTAGGATGTTTTTCATATTTAGGGTCTTTTACGTTGGCGATAACGGGAACCTGCGCTCCAATGGCTTGTTCCAGCGTGGCAAGTCCCTGATGCTGAAATACTAAGTCGGAACTCGCAAGTACTTTTGAAAAGTGTTCTGTATCTGTGCGAGGGCGTACAAGAAACCAACGGCGGTCTTTAATCTCCAGAGAAGCGGACGGCGGTTCTCCAAAATAAATTACTTTTACTTTTTTTCCTTTAGCTCTAAGTTTTTTTGCTACCGCATATGCCTTAAGAAATACTACCGGTTTTATTAAATATCCTATACTAGTGTAGAGAAATATCAATTTTTCATTCTTATGAACCTTGTAATGTGTTCGTATTTTGTTTTTTTCTTGGCTGGATAAGGGACGATACGAAGGAATAAGTCCCACTACGCTTATTTTTTTAAGAATTTTTTTAGGGATTCCGTAGTGTCCGCCATTTTTTTTAAGCCCGAGCTGAAATATTGGTTCAGGCAAGTTTAGACAGTAGCGATCAACCCACGGATTAGAAGGGTAGAGACTTGAGGGACCGAAGAGCCAGTTGGAATCTATAGAAAGGCTTGGTAGTTTTGGTTCGGGCGGATATTTGGGGAAATTGTCGTTTCGGGTAAAGATTTTTGAATTGCATAAAACCAATATATCAATCTTTTTAGAATTGAGAGTTTTTTTGAGGGCTATTGAATCTTTTATGATAAGCGATGAAAATCTGGAATGTCGCAAATATATTAATGGAAGGTACTCGGCCTGAGGCACTGATAAGGCAACAAAGTTGCCGCGACTGAGCGCGTATCGCGCGAATGCCATCCCTTGACCAATTTCTCCGGGGCCCATTGCGGCAATAAAAAATTGGTAAGGGGAATGTTGCGATTGGCGCATAATAAAATTTATAGTTATACTTATATTTAATCTATAGAAGATTTTTTGTTTTTAATAAGGGGTAGAATTCGCCTATTGAATATCGTATGGAGAGAGAATTTTTTTATGATTTTTCGGTAAAAATAGGCCTGAGGCATCTTTTTAAGACTTTCAAGGATATAGTCCGCAACCTGCTCCGCATTTGCATCACGCATGAAATAGTTAATATTAGTGCTGCCAATTTCACGCAACGGCGGGATATCTGCGGCGAAGATAGGGCAACGCATAAGTCCCGCCTCTATGAGCGGTAAACCGAAACCTTCTACGCGACTTGTGAAAAGAAGAAAATCTGAAATAAGGAAAAGTTCTGGAATGGAAATCGTAGGAGCAGGTTTTTTATCGGTTGCGAAACGTTTAAAATACTCTTCTAAAAAGAAAACGTGATTTTTGAGATTAAGTTCTTGAACGAGATCTTTAAGATGGTTATAATAGTTAAGGTTTTTTTCGCGTTTATAGTCGATATTGGCGGTGAATAGCAATTTAAATTTTACCCCTTTGTTTAAAATAGCACGCGCAATCCGAAGCGCAAACTCTAAATTTTTTCTTGGGATAGCGCGTACCGGAAAGCAAGCGATCAAATCGCATTCAAGGCCATGAATGTCTTCATATAATGATCTCATCGCGGGACTAAGTCCTAGAAATTTTTTAATATCGCGGCCATTGGGAATTACGGTAATTTTCGCGTGTTTTGAACCATTGAATGCTGTCAGAATGTTATGTTTCAGAAATTTAGACACGCATACATAAGTAAGTTCGGGGATTGGTTTCACCAGCAAATTCCAAGGATATTGATTGCCTAGCTCGCGCTTCAGGGGCGTATCCGGCTCGTTATAAAACACAACATCATGCACCCAGACAATAAATCGAATGTGGGGCAAATCCTTAATAAGACGGGCTAGCGCCGAAGTAAGGGCGAGGTTATAGGAACGCGTGAAGAGATTATGCAAAATACAAACTTGAATATTGTTCCGGATTAGATATTTTTTGATTGAGTAATAGAGACTTTGCTCCAATTTTTTAAAATTGGAAGAGACCTTTCCTTCTTCTAACTCTTTAAGTGTTGAAAGTACGAGCGGATGTATAGGACTTATTCTTCGGATTAAGTGTACCGGGATGTCTTTACGGAATTGTTTAATGAGTCCGGCAACAATTTCTACTTTATAACCGTGAAGTCGAAATAATCGTGCTTGGTCGCGGACAATAATATCAACGCCCGACGTGTTCGGCGGTCCGGAGTAATGAAAGATAGCTATTTTGGGTTTTTGATTATTATTTGCTACAACTTCGGTACTATTTTGCATAAAAAATTATCTGTTTATTTATAAAATTCCCGTTTTAACGGGATTTCTAAGCATATTATCTTATATTTTATCTTCAAACAGGACCATTGTCAATGATCTTTCTTGTCTTTTTAGAGGAAAAGAGTAAAATTGAAGTATAATTTAACAAAGAAAAATATGCCTCAACGGTCAAACGGAAAAAACAAGACAGAAAAAGAGCCAAAAACCGCCAAAGGAAGGAATATCGTCATTAAAGACCCTTCTCAAGAAAAATTGATCCGGCAGCTTGAGAAAAGAAGCGACGTCAAGGCGGAAAGAATCAAAAGATTGCTCAAACTTCCCGACCTGACGAAAAAAGAAAATTCTCCGGTGAAAATTCTCTTCGATCAGATAATAAATCTGCCCAGGTTTAAGAATTTCGATTTGGTTGATTTCCCGCGCATCGTCACCATCGAGCAGTGTTTCGACCTTTTGAATATGCCGAAAACCCACCCGAGCAGGAAAGAGACCGACACTTATTATTTGGACGACATCCATATTCTGCGCACTCATACGACGAGCTTTTGGTCTTTTTATCTGAAAGACCCTGAAGTTCTGCAAAGATTGAAAAAAGACGGCTATATCCAGGCCCTTTCGGCCGGCATAGTTTTCCGGAAAGATGAAATCGACAGAAGCCATTATCCGGCTTTTCACCAGATCGACGGCTTGTATATTTGCCGGAAAGACGAAAAAATCATCAGCCAGAAAGATCTGAAAGACGTCCAGGTCGATTTGGCCAAAGGCATTTTCGGTCCGGACGTCAAATGGAAGTTCATTCCTGACACCTTCCCTTACACGGTGGAAAGCCTTGAAATGGACATTAAATTCAACGGCAAATGGATGGAAGTCAACGGCGCCGGCTTGGTTCATCCGCAGGTTTTGAAAAACTTCGGGCTGGACCCGGAAATCTATAACGGCTGGGCTTTCGGTTTCGGGGACAGATTGGCCATGATAAAAATGGAAATTCCTGACATAAGAATTTTATGGTCGAACGACCCCAGAATAACCGGCCAGTTCAAAAACATCAACAGTAAGTATAAGGAAGTCAGCAAACATCCGGCAGCTACCAGGGACATTTCCTTCATCATCAATAAGAACGTAAACCTCAATAATTATTACGAAATCATCAGGGATTGCGCCGGAAATCTGATTGAAGAAGTCAAACTCTTGGACAGCTATGAAAACGAGAAGAAATTCGGCCAAGGCAAAATCAGCTATACCTTCAGGATAACTTACCGGTCGCCGGAAAGAACGCTGGAGAGCCAAGAGATCAACGAAATTCAGGAAAAAATCCGGGGAAAAACCGAAAAAGAACTCAAAGCCGTTCTGCGCTAAAACAATTAAAATCTCATTAAAACATGGTAAAACTAAAAAAACTACCGCTAATTTTATTCTCCCTGCTCTTGTTGATGTCCGCTTTGTCCGCTACCGGACAAACTGATGAAAACGCAACCATTGATTTTTTCTGGAGCACCGGCTGCCCCCACTGCCAGGCCGAAAAGTCATTCCTGGAAGATTTGGCGAGAAAATATCCCCAGATTGAAATCAGGCAGCATGAGTTTTCCAAAAATGTCGAACTGGTCAAAGAATTTTATGAGAATTACCAGATTCCTTCCCGCGAACAGGGCTTGGTGCCGATAACTTTCACCGGCAAAAGCTATTTCGTCGGGTTTAACGAACAGATCGGCCAGGAAATCGAAAAATGCACGGAAGAATGCCTGATAGGCAAAAGCGAAGCCGCTGACCGGGAAATCGAAGTTCCGCTTCTCGGCGGAATTAAAATCGAGGAATTTTCCCTGCCTGTTCTGGCCGTTGTTTTGGGAACCTTGGACGGTTTCAACATCTGTTCTTTGGGAGCGCTGGTTCTGATTTTGGGACTGGTACTGGCTTTGAAATCAAGAAAAGAAATTCTGCTTTTCGGGGGAATTTTCGTTCTGACCACTATTATCGTTTACGGCCTTCTGGTGCTTCTTTGGCATCAACTTTTCGTTTATTTAGCTCCTCAAATAAGGAAAATGGAGCTGTTAATAGGTCTTCTGGCTTTGGCCAGCGCGGTTTATTTTTTCAGAGAATTCCTCAACGCCAGAAAAGGCAAAGCTGTCTGCAAATTCGGCGGGATTTCCGACAAAATGTCCGAAAGAATCCAGAAAGTATTCGTCAAAAAAGCCAATATTCTGGGCCTGGCCGGAGCTGTTCTTTTATTCGCCGCAGTCGTCACAATTATTGAATTTCCCTGCACCGCTTTTTTCCCGGTTCTCTTCACCGGCATCTTGGCCGAAGCCAATATTCCTTTTTCCTTGTCCCTGCTTTATATCGGCATTTACGTTTTCTTCTACATGCTGGATGAAGTCGCTGTTCTTCTGATTGCCGCTTCAACCATGAAAATTTGGGTCGCTTCGCCGAAATTCTCGCTTATTCTCAATTTATTCGCCTCCCTTCTGCTTCTTTCTCTCGGCTGTTATTATCTTTTCATCCTGCTTTAAAACCAGCTTATGAAAAAAACCTTCGTCATCTCGCTCGGCGGCTCCATTGTTGTCCCGGAACCGGGCAAAATAGATTTCCTGTTTTTAAAGAAATTCCGGCAGCTGGTTTTGAAATTAGTCAAAAAAGGATGGAGATTCGTCATTGTTGTCGGCGGAGGGAAAACCTGCCGGCTTTATCAGCAGAGCGCTTTGAAAATAAGCGAAATTTCCCCGGAAGAACTGGATTGGCTGGGAATTCAAGCCACCAGATTGAATGCTTATCTCTTGAAAATAATTTTCGGCAAAGAAGCTTGGCCGGAAATCCTGGATAATCCCGATAAAAACATTACGACGAAATTGCTGAAAAAACCGGTTATCATCGCATCTGGTTGGAAACCGGGCCGGTCAACCGACTACATGGCTGTTTTGCTGGCCAAGAGTTTCAAAGCCGATACTGTTATTAACGCCAGCAATATTTCTTTTTTATACGACAAAGATATAAGAATTTATAAAGGGGCAAAAAAAATACCGGCTGTTGACTGGGCCGGTTACCGGAAAATAGTAGGGGATAAATGGAACCCAGGCGCTTCTTTTCCTTTTGACCCGGTGGCAGCCAGAGAAGCCGAGAAATCAAACCTCAAAGTGATAATAGCCAAAGGCACTGATCTGAAAAACCTGGAAAGAATTTTAAGCGATAAAAAATTCAAAGGAACTCTGATAAAAAACAACTGACGGTTGCTTTTAAACCCTTTTGACGTATTCGCCTTTTTCAGTGTTGATTTCAATGAGGTCCCCGGTTTTAATGAACAAGGGGACGTTTATTTTAGCGCCGGTTTCCAAAGTCACTGTTTTCGTACCGCCCTGGGCTCTGTCGCCTTTGATGCCCGGCGGCGCTTCGCTGACTTTCAAACGGACTTTTATCGGCAGGAAAATATTGATTATCCTGCCCTGAAATTCAACCCCCTCGATTATCTCGTTGGCTTTGAGGTAAGCGGCGCTGTCTCCGATAACCTCTTTCGGCAAATCGAATCTGATTGAAGGGTTATTTTCGCGGCAGAAAAAAAATCTGTCCCGACGGAAATAGAGAAATTTGGCTTTGATTTTTTCGATTTCAGCTTCTTGGAAATTTTCTCCGGTATGGAAAGTTTTTGAAAAAATGGCGCCGCTGATCAGATTCTTCACTTTGGTTTGGACCACGGAGCTGCCTCTTCCTTTGAAAGACAAAGACGAGTCCAAAACTTCGCATGGCTGGCTGTCCAAAATGAATTCCACGCCTTTTTTTAAATCGTTGTGCGACAACATATTATTCAAGCACCGTACCTATGAAGTTTAAATGACCTTTTAAAAAATCCGCCACAACAGTTTCTTTTTTACCGGCCAGCTGGAGCTTTTTGATAATCAGAAAATCTTGACCGGTCTGCACCGCGATTTTGTCATTGCTGGCCAGATAAGTTTTCCCGGCAGAGCCGAAAGGCCCGTTTTCCGTCTGTTTCAAAACGCCGGCTTTCAAAATTTTAAAGATTTTATCGTTGGCCAGACAATAGGTCCCGGGCCAGGGGTTGAAAGCCCTTATCTTTCTTTCGATTTCTTCGGCCGGCCGGCGCCAATTTATCCGGCCGTTTTCTTTGGTCAAAATCCTGGTGAAAGTCGCCCGGCTTTCGTCCTGTTTCCTGGCTTTTATTTCATTGCCAAGCCATTTGGGAATGGTTTCCAAAATCAGATCTGCCGATAATTCAGCCAGTTTGTCAAAAAGAGATACGGCTGTTTCCTGTTTTTCCATGACCAAGGTTTTCTGGGCGACAATGGGGCCGTGGTCCATTTTTTCGTCCATCAATATTACGGTTGCGCCTGTTTTCTCGCAACCGTCCAAAACAGCTGATTGGATGGGCGTAGCGCCCCGGTATTGCGGCAGCAGGGAAGGATGAAGGTTAAGGCAGCCGTATTTGGGCAGTTCTAATATTCCCTTGGGCAGAATCCGGCCGAAAGAAGCGACGATAATCAGGTCCGGCTTAAGGTCGGAAATTTCTGGCTTGAGGCTGGAAATTTTTTCCGGCTGGATAATCGGAATGCCGTATTTTTGCGCCGTGATTTTTACCGGCGGGGGAGTAAGGATTAATTTTCTGCCGGCCGGCTTGTCTGGAGCAGTTACCGCCAAAACCGGCTTGTACTCGCTCCGGCAAAGCTTTTCCAAAATAACGGCGCCGAATTCCGGCGTCCCCATAAAAACGATTTTGATTTTTTCTTTTCGGTTTTCGGTTTTCATTTGATTATCCGCCATTCGATTTTTTCCTCTTTGTCGGCAAATTCCAGCCAAATGCCGTGTTCATCAATAACATACCATTTTCTCTTGCTTTCTGACCAGACCATGGGATTTCCCAGATAATAGGGCTTTTTGACGATTTCCTTGGGTTTGAGCCGGTCCAGTTCCAGCCATTTCTTGAAAACGGTTTCAATGGCATAGTCCAAGCCGCGGGAATTGGCCCATAGGGCGACTTGATCAATAGCTTTTTTGGCTTTTTTCACCGAACCGGCCAGTTCCAGAAGCTGTTTGGCCGGCTTGGTGAATCTTGAATAAACTATCTTTTTCTTTTTGGCGTCTTCTTTGATTCTTTCCAGATTCAGGCCCTTGCTGTAAAAATAATGATTGACTATCTCTTGAATAGCCGTTTCTTCAACCTGTTTTTTTATTTTGCGCTTCTCCGTTTTTTCAGCCGCTGAAGCGGATTTTTGCGCTTTATTGCTCATATTTCTCCACTGTGAATTTGTAAATGAAAATCCTCTCTTTAAGGGGATCGATGCCTCCTTTCTGGCAGGCAATGGCAATCTGTTCTTCAACGGTCTTGACTGTTTCCAAACCGGGCAGCAAGAGTCCTGTTTTATAAGGGAGAACGCCGTCAAAAACCACGTTTTTCTCATTGGGAAAAGCCAGAGGTCCGGTCCTGATGACGACGCCGAATTTTTCAGGATCCAGTTCTTTCAGGTTTTTCACCGGTTCGGGATAGTTTAAAATGTAAACCTTGTAAGAAAGATGGGGAAGTTCGTCCTCTTCGATTTTTCCGAAGCGGTCGTCTTCAACAGCCGCAGCCACGGCATTGCGGATGGTCTCTTCAGCTATGTTAATTCTGGTAGGCAGATAAGTTCCTATACAGCCGCGGAGATCGCCTTTCTTTTTAATAGTAACGAAAACCCCGGCATTTCTCTTGGTCAATTCGGCCGGCAGATCAACAGCTTCCATGATCTTGCCGTTTTTGACGAAATTCTCCACGGCTGATTTTGCTAGATTGATTAAAGGATGCATTATTTTAAAATTTTTAATTCTAATTTGCCGGTTTTTAAATCGCAGACAGCCAGAGTCGCGCGATAGAAGAGGCCGGCCAGGTTGCCCGGATTGACCAATCTCGTCCGGCCGATTTTCTCTTCCCACGGCTTGTGATTGTGGCCATAGAAAACAAAATCGTATTTTTGGCGGGCCGCCAGACCGCGGGCGAATTCCGGAGAATGGCAGAAAGCGATTTTTTTGCCGCTGATTTTGATATCGGCCGATTCCCCGTGGATTTTCAGCCGCCCGGGGTTTTTCGATTCGATTTTAGCCAGGCTGAAACGGTCGCCGTCGACATTGCCGAAAACGATTTGAATTCTTCCCGAAAATGTTTTCATAATTTCCGACAGGGTGGCCGGCGAGCAGATATCTCCGCAATGCAAAACCGTTTTGATTTTTTCTTTTTTCAAAATATCAACGGCTTTGGCGATATTAGCCAAATTGTCATGACTGTCCGAAATGACGACTATTTTCATAAATCAACGCTTAACTTTAAAATCGGCGGCTAAGTAACCGACGCCGAAAGGACCTTGATAAGAAAGAACCTCGGGATAGTAACCGATGCCAGCCGCTGCCAGCATTCCCAGAGCGAAAGAGAAAGAGCGCAAACCGCATTCGCCGGCTTCAGGATATATTCTATCTAATTTTAAAATTGTTTCAATATCTTTCTTCTCCAGCGCCTCGATGAAAGCCCGGTCGAATTTCTGGCCGTCAGGATGAAATCCGTAAGGGCCTTCTTTTTTCAAACAATGGGATAAATCGCCGCTGGCGATAATCGCCAGTCTGGCGGGATTCCGGCTGTCTTTCTGTTGGAATTTTTTGCCTTCTTCAAAATAAGACTGCGGTTCGGCAGTTCCGATCAGGATTTTTTCAATTTGGCCGCGGAAATTTTTGGCCAGAAAAAACAAAGGCACGTCAAACCCCCAATCGCTATGTGGAGCGGAAATGACGATCTTCTCCGGATTTTCATCTTTCAGTCTTTCAGCTAATTTTTCCAGGGCTTTAATGGTTTTTTGGGCTTGCATCCTGTCTTCCGGAGAGCCGATTTTCGGCAGAATTATCGGAGGATGGGGAGCCAAGCAGGCAAAAACGATCGGCATAATGCTTTATTCGATTAAGTTTAAATTTTCTCCGCACTTCGGGCACTTGCCGGATTTGTCGTGGCGAAAAATAAGATAACCCGTCCTGTCAATCGCCAAAGCGCGGCAGCTAGGGCAGAAAGTGTCTTCGTAAGGCAAACCTGGCAGATTGCCGGTATAAACGTACTTTAAACCTGCTTGTTTGCCGATCTGCCAGGCAGTTTTCAAAGTTTCAGCCGGCGTATCGGGCAAATCCCGCAGCTGCCAGGAAACGGCGCCGGAAAAACGAGAAATATGCCAAGGCGTTTCCTCTCCCAGTTTGTTTTTGACGAAAGCAGCAATATCTTGGAATGTTTCTTTTGAATCGCTCAGTGTTGGAATGGCCAAAGTGGTGATCTCCAGCCAAACTCCTGATTTTTTCATCAATGCCGCAGTCTCTAAAACAGGCTGCAGCCGCGCCCCGCAAACGCTTCGGTAAAATTCTTCGGAAAAGCTTTTGATGTCGATATTAACGGCATCAAGATAGGGAATGATTAGATCCGCTGCTTCCGGACTCATGAAGCCGTTGGAAACCCAGGCGTTCTTCAGCCCTTTTTGCCGGGCTATTTTCATTGTTTCCAAAGCATACTCCAGAAAAACGGTCGGCTCCACGTAAGTGTATGAAATCGAAGGCAGATTGTTCTTTAAAGCTATTATAACGACCTGCTCGGGCGATAAATCTTCTCCCAGAATTTCTCCGGTATTCTTAAATTCTTGGGAAATATCGTAATTCTGGCAATTTTTGCAGCTGAAATTACAGCCGGCGGCAGCTACGGATAAAGAATGAGTTCCGGGTAAAAAATGGAAAAACGGCTTTTTCTCGATAGGATCGATATTGATGGCTGCCATCTTTTGATAATTCAAGGCGAAAAGATTACCGGCAATATTCTCCCTGACTCCGCAAATCCCTCTTTTTCCTGGTTCAACCAGGCAATAATGGGCGCAATTCCGGCATTTTACCTTATTTCCCGGCAGCTTTTGATACAAATAAGCCTCCTGCATATTTTTATTCTATCATTTATTCAAGAAAAGAAAAAAAGATGATATAATGGAAAACATGCGACATCGAATTTTCATCGCCATAAATCTGCCGGAAAACGTCAAAAAGAGACTTTCCGAATACCAGGACAAATGGCCGGATTTGCCGGCCAGGTGGACGAGAAAAGAAAACCTTCACATCACCCTGATATTCCTGGGTTATCTGCCGGACGAAGAATTGCCTGAAATCTGCAGAATTACTGAAGAAATCGTTTCAAAAAATTCCTCGGTTTCAGTAAGTTTGAAAAAAATCTGCTACGGCCCGCCGGGCAAAGTTCCGCCGCGGCTGGTCTGGGTGGAAGGGGAAAAATCGGAAGCATTGGGAAAACTGCAGAAGAATCTGACAGATTCGCTTTTATCTTCCGCCGGCCAAAGCGCTGACAGAGGTAAAACGGAAAACCGGCCTTTTCTGCCCCATCTCACTCTGGCTAGAATTAAGGCCTGGGAATTCAGGAAAATCGAACCAACAGAAAGGCCGGAGGTTAATGAAGATGTTGATTTCACTTTTGAAGCGAATTCGATAGAAATAATGGAAAGCCAGATGAAAAGGGGCGGGCCGAAATACACGGTGCTGGAATCGATACCGCTGAAATTCTGAAATTTAATTTCCAAATAAAAACAATGAAGATTCATTTTATCGGCATCGGCGGCATAGGAGTTTCAGCCCTGGCCCGCTACTATCTGTCCAAAGGCTATGAAGTCAGCGGCTCTGATTTGTTTCCTTCGGAAATCACCGACAACTTGAAAGAAAAAGGAGTAAAACTTTTCATCGGCCGGCATCAGGCGAAAAATATGCCGGAAAAGGCTGATTTGGCGATATACAGTCCGGCTGTGACAGCGGATAATCCCGAATTCAAAGAAGCCGGAAAAAAGGGTATAAAACTCCAAAGCTACCCCCAAGCGCTGGGAGAACTCACTAAGCAATATTTCACCATTGCCGTTTCCGGCACCCACGGAAAAAGCACGACTGCTTCGATGCTCGGTCTTTTGCTGGCCAAAGCCGGCCTGAATCCAACGGTTATCGTCGGAACCAAACTCAAAGAATTCGGGAACAGCAACTGCCGGCCGGGCGGCAGCCAATATCTGGTTATTGAAGCAGACGAGCATTTTGCTTCTTTTTTGAACTATTGGCCGAAAATCATCGTGCTGACCAGTATTGAAGCCGACCATCTGGACTATTACAAAAATCTCAAGAACATCCTTAAAACTTTCCAAAAATATCTAAAACGCCTGCCGAAGAACGGAGCAATAGTAGCCAATAAAGACGACAAAAATACCTGCCGGATATTGGCCGGCCGGGAAAGCACCCCTTTTAAAAAATACTGGTATCAGCTAAAACAGAAAGAAGCGGTCAAACTTAAAAAAATCCTGAAAATCCCGGGCGAGCATAATGTCGCCAATGCTTTGGCGGCTCTGACCACGGCCAGAATCCTCAAGATTCCTGATAAAGTTTCTTTCCAAGCCCTGGCCGCTTATCAAGGATCCTGGCGCAGATTCGAAACAAAACAGCTGAGGATCGGTTCAGGCAGGCGGCTGACAATCATCAGCGATTACGGCCATCATCCGACCGAGGTAAAAGCGACTCTAAAGGCGGCCCGGGAAAAATATCCGAAAAAGAAAATCTGGTGCGTTTACCAGCCCCACCAGTATCAGAGAACTTATTATTTGTTCAAAGATTTCGTCAAAGTTTTCAACCAGGTGCCGCTGGATAAAACAATAATCACCGACATTTACGACGTGGCCGGCCGGGAAGAAAAAAACATAAAAAAGAAAGTTAATGCCGAAAAATTGGCGGCGGCCGTCAAAAACGAAAAAACTGTTTATCTGCCGACCAGACAGATTCTGAATCATCTTGAAAAAAACCTGGACAGCTTCGATGTTTTGATAATTATGGGCGCCGGAGACATTTACCGGCTGGCAGATTCTTTTGCCGGCTTGACAAAAAAGAGAAATAAAAAGAAAATACAATAAGAAACCCTTTCAAGGTCGAATAATTTATAATCTAACTTTAAATTTTTAATTATGAACACTTTGACTTGGATAATCGTGGCAGTCGTGGTGGTCGGAGTCGTCTGGTATCTTATGACCAAAAAGAAAAAAGGAGGATCCCTGCCTCAAAAACCTGAAGGGCCGACTACGCCGACAACACCGGCTATGTAAAATCTGATTCTTAAAAAGCGCCTTTATGGCGCTTTTTTCTAAATTCAGTTGCCAGCTTGACAAAAAAAGGGGAAGGAAAAGAAAATATGATAAGAAACCCTTTCAAGGTCGAATAATTTATAATCTAACTTTAAATTTTTAATTATGAACACTTTGACTTGGATAATCGTGGCAGTCGTGGTGGTCGGAGTCGTCTGGTATCTCGTCAAAAAGAAAAAATAAGAATCACTGCCTCAAAAGCCTAATTTTCAAAAAGCGCCCCAGAGGCGCTTTTTTGTTTTCAAGTTTTTCCGGTCTTCAATTTATAAACGAAAAATTAATTTTCATTTTGGAAAATGAAACAATTCCGGCCAGTCGATGAATTTTATTGACTGAATGATATTTTTGAGATATTATTAAGGCAGTACATCAGAGATAGTCTCTGATTTTGAAAATTTAATCTTCTGAAAAATTGGAGGGAGGGAGTCCGATGAGCGAAGTCAGCAGATATGCCGAGTCGACAACGATTCCCTCTATTGAGGGAATTAGA